>RFUD01000235.1 GCA_009923125.1 Planctomycetia bacterium | reverse complement strand
GAGCCGGAGCCTGGAGGGCGGAGGCGAACGTCCGGCGAGACGGTACGGGGTAACCCCGAGCCGGCGCGAACACAGCGATGGCAAGCGGGATGCTTGCCCCACGCAGGATACGGGGAGTCCGAAGCCGGCGCGCTACTTCGCCAGGAGCCAGGCAAGGAGGCCCTTTTGCACGTGCATCCGGTTGGCGGCTTCGTCCACCACGAGGCTCTGCGGGCCGTCGATGACGTCGTCGGTCACTTCCTCGCCACGGCGGGCGGGGAGGCAGTGCATGAAAATGGCCTGCGGGCAGTGCTGCATGAGGGCGGCGTTCACCTGGTAGGGCTTGAAGGCCTCGAGCCGCACGGCCCGCTCCTGCTCCTGACCCATGCTCGCCCAGACGTCGGTGTAGACGACGGCGGTGTCCTCGACCGCGGCGACGGGGTCGGTGGTCTCCACGATCTCGGCGTGCGGCAGGATGTTCCGCAGGTGTTCGCGGAACGCCGGTGTGAACTGATACTGCCGCGGCGCCGCGAGGACGAACCTCATCCCGAGCAGGCCGCACACCACGGCGAGCGAGCGGGCCACGTTGTTGCCGTCACCCACGAACGTGAACGTGAGGCCCGCCACGCGGCCGACCCGCTCCTTGAGCGTGTAGACGTCGGCGAGGGCCTGGCAGGGATGCGTGTAGTCGGAGAGGCCGTTGATCACGGGCACGGTCGCCGCAGCGGCGAGGGCGAGGATCGTGTCGTGGGCCTTGGAGCGGCAGACAATCGCGTCGGCATACTGGCTGAGCACGCGGCCGAAGTCGGCGACGCTCTCCCGTGACGACGAGAAGCCGGCATCCTCACCGAGAAACACGCTCGACCCGCCGAGATGGGCCATCGCGGCCTCGAACGAGACTCGCGTGCGCAGGCTCGGCTTCTCGAACACCAGCGCCAGCACGCGGCCCGGAAGGAGCGCGTCGCGCAGGCCGGCGTCGTACTTCGACTCCAGGTCGTGGGAGATCGCGAAGATCGCCTCGATCTCGTGGGCGGTCAGGTCTTCGGGGACGAGGATGTGACGCATGGCGTGGCTGGGACGGACGTCCTGGTCAGGCGCGGGAGGCGACCTCGAGGATGGCGTCGGAGAGCTTGTCGCAGCCCTCGGCGACGTCGGCCGGGGAGATGTTCATGGCGGGCAACAGCCGGATCACGCGTCCCTGCGTGCAGTTCACGAGCAGATTGCGGTCGAGGCAGGCCTGCACGACCGCGGCGCCGTCGATCGACAACTCGACGCCGATCATCATCCCGATGACGCGGATGTCCACCACGGCATCGGAGCGGTCCTTGAGCACGGTGAGCCGCTCCCGAAACAGGTCGGCCACACGATCGACGTGCCCGAGCAGACCTTCCTCCTCGATCATCCGGATGGCCGCGACACCGGCGGCGGCCGAGATGGGGTTGCCGCCGAACGTGGCGGCGTGCATGCCGGGCCGGAGGTGCTTGGCAAGTTCGACGGTGGTGAGCATCGCGCCGCCGGCGATGCCGGCGCACAGGCTCTTGGCGAGCGTGATCACGTCGGGCGTGACGCCGAAGTGCTGGTAGCCGAACCACTTGCCGGTGCGACCGCTGCCGCACTGCACCTCGTCGAACACCAGCAGGAGGTCGCGCTCGTCGGCGATCCGGCGCAGCCCCTGCAGGAAGCCGGCCGGTGCGGGCACGACCCCGCCCTCGCCCAGGATCGGCTCGACCAGGATGCCCCCGGTGTGCTCGTCGACGAGTTTCTCGACCGCGTCGAGATCGCCGTGCGGGGCGTACTGGAAGCCCGCGACCATCGGCCCGAGCCCCTCGTGATACTTGGGCTGGGCGGTCGCCGACACGCTGCCCATCGTGCGCCCGTGGAAGCCGCCCTTGAAGGTGATGATCTTGTACCGCCTGCCGTCCGTGCGCAATCGCACGAGCTTGATCGCGGCCTCGTTGGCCTCGGTGCCCGAGTTGCAAAAGAAGGCCTGCCCGCCGAAGGACCGTTCGGAGAGCAACCGCGCCCACTCTCCCTGCGGCTCGGTGTACCAGGTGTTGGGCACGTGGATGAGTCTGGCCACCTGCTCCTGGACCGCCCGCACGACCGGGCCGGGGCAGTGGCCCAGCAGGTTGCAGCCCCAACCGGGGAACAGGTCGAGGTACTCGGCGCCTTCCGCGTCCCAGACCCGCGACCCCTCGCCGCGGACGAGGCACACCTGGAACCGCTTGTAGTTGGGGACGACGTAGCGATCGAACGTGTCGATCACCGACCGTGTCGTGGGACCGAGGGCATGGGGAGCGTCGATCGTGGCCATGGCGAGCCTCCTGAAGTGGCTACCGCGTCGCCGCGGCCGCCTCCTGGGCGGCCGCGGCAAGCGCGTCGTCGCGGATCAATTCGGTGCCTACGCCGCTCGTGGTGTAGATCTCGAGCAGGAGCGAGTGTCGCAGGCGGCCGTCGATGATGTGGATTTTTCGCACGCCCCGCTCGAGCGTGTCGAGACAGCCCTCGATCTTCGGGATCATCCCCGCCGAGATCGTGCCGTCGGCGATCAGCCGCCGCGCCTCGGCCGCGGAGAGCGAGTGGACGAGGCTCTCCGGGTCGCTGACGTCGAGCAGCACGCCGGGGATGTCGGACAGCACCACGAGCTTCTCGGCGCCGATCGCCGCGGCGACGGCCGTCGCGGCCGTGTCGGCGTTGACGTTGAGCTTCTGGCCGTCGGCCGTGATCGCCATCGAGGGGATCACCGGCACCTGTCCGGCGTACATCAGGTTCTCGATGGTCAGGCGGTCCACCCGCGTCACCTCGCCGACGAAGCCGAGATCGACCGGCTCACCGTCGGGTCCGTCGAGCGCGAGCTTCTCACCGAACAGGACGTTCGTGGACAGGAAGTTGAGCGACATCGCCCGGCCGCCATACTCCTCGATCTTGGCCACGAGTTCATGGTTGAGCTCGGTGGCGAGGACCTTCTCCACGATGTCGAGCAGGAGGTGCCGGAGCGAATCGGGGTGCTCGACGACGCTGCCGCCGAGTTTGATCACCGTGGTCGTGTCGCGAAACTTGCGGATCCAGCCGAGGGCTTCGATGAGCGTGTCGGCCTTTTGGATCGCCTTGTTCTGGGCGGAGGAGGGCTTGGGTTTGGCGGGAGTGGGCACGGGCGACGCGATCCTGCTACGGACGGGAGCGAAAAACCGATAGTGTACCGCGCCGCCAGAGGCTGAAAACGCCTAAAACACGACCACGAACTGCGTCTGGATGGCGGTGCCCGTGTAGCCGGCACGGTAGGGGTAGAGAAAGTTCT
Organism: Planctomycetia bacterium; assembly: GCA_009923125.1. Classification (GTDB taxonomy): domain Bacteria; phylum Planctomycetota; class Planctomycetia; order Pirellulales; family UBA1268; genus RGVT01. The sequence goes on along the minus strand of RFUD01000235.1, from coordinate 919 downwards.
GGGCGGGGCTGCGATTGATGTGGAGCGCCTCGAGCGTGAGCCGGGCCTGGCGGGTCTGCCTGATGTAGTAGTTGAGCCCGCCGCCATACTCCTGCCCCGTGCCGTAGGGGCCCGTCACGACACTCGACCTGGCATAGACCTCGTAGGTGCGGGGCACGAAGCACCACGAGAGGTAGGCCATGCCTCCCTGGTCGAAGACGCTCGAACGCTCGAACGTGCCGCGGCCACGGAATTCGTCGAGCAGCCGCCAGTAGTATTCACAGAACACGCCGATGCCGCGCCACTTCCAGGCCGCGTCGACCGTGGCGAGCTGGTAGAGGAACGAGTCGACACGGCTGTCGTCGCCCAGCGCGTCGTCGGCCGCGATCGGCGTGCCATCGGAAAGCCGCACGATCGTGTCTTCCGGGTTGTTGCCCTGGAACGGCAGGGCATACGTGGGCGCGTAGACGCCGCTGGTGCCCATGCGGATCACGGGATCGTCGTGGTGCTCCATGTCGGAGGCGCCGAGGCCGAAGGGGCCCCACGGCTCCCACCAGGTGTTGCCCGCCCACGCCATCGACGTTCCGCGGCGGAGCACGCCCGTCGTGCCGCCGTCGATCGCGTTCCACACGCCCGCCTGGTAGTGCACCGTCTTCTCGGCGAGCGCGCCGATCGCGGCCACGCCCGGGCTGAAGCCTGGCCGGAAAAACGTGTTGGCCATGCTGCGGTCGATGCCGGTGGTCCAGGGGGACGAGTCGATCCACTCGCGGGTGCCGGGCACCGGCGTCATGCCGCCGCCCACGGTGGCCGCGTCGTCGAACTTCCAGCCCAGCAGGCCGATCGGCACGACGCCGGAGCGGATGCCCACGTTCGTCGTGCCGAAGAGGGCGAAGTTGTAGACCAGCCGTTCGTCGACGACGTGGCCGTGGAAGGAGAGCAG
>RFUD01000234.1 GCA_009923125.1 Planctomycetia bacterium | reverse complement strand
GCCGTCGCTTGTGATCGCCGGGGCGAGCTGCCGGGCGGCCGCGGGGTGGCTCGTGCACGCCGCCGACTGCTTCGACGACCTCGACCTCGGCGCCGTCGCAGCCGCCACGCACCGCGTGCGGGGCTATCCCGCGGGAGTCGTCGCGGCCGTCGGCGCGTTCCCCGCCGTGCCGTGGTGCTACACCGGCGCTCTCGAAAACCATCCCGACCTCGTGGCGCGAATCTCGGCCGCTCGGCCGCTGGCCGGCTGCCCGCCCGAGGCCGTGCGGCTGGTCCGCGATCCGATGACCCTCGCCACGCTCGCCGCCGACGCGGGGCTGACCTATCCCGACACGCACGCGTCACCGGCCGGACTCCCGGCCGACGGCACCTACCTGCGCAAGCCGCGGGCGAGCGCCGGTGGCCGCGGCATCGCGCCGTGGACCGACCGCGCCGCACCGACCGCGGGCTCCGCATGGATCTGGCAGCGGCGCGTGCCGGGCGACTCGCTGTCGGCCGTGCTGTCGCTCGCCGGCGAACGCCCACGACTGCTCGGCACGAGTCGGCAACTGGTCGGAGAGGCGTGGTGTCGGGCTCCGGCGTTCGCCTTCTGCGGCGCGGTCGGCACGTCCCGCGACGAGCTGCCGGCGGCCGAGGTTGACGGCCTCGAGCGATTCGCGGCCGTCCTGCACGCGGCGGGCCTGCGCGGGCTCGTCGGCGTCGATCTCGTGCGGCGTGCCGAGGGCCTCCCGGCGGTCATCGAGGTCAATCCGCGGCCGACGGCTTCGGCGGAACTCATCGAGCGGGCCACGGGGGAATCGTTCATCGCCATCCACCTGGCCGCGTTCGGTCTGCGTTCACCGCGACCGCGGCCCTGGCCGGTCACGACGGCGGTGTGGTCCAAGGCGATCCTGTTCACGTCCGACCCGCTGGCGATCGACCGCTCGCTGGTCGGCCGACTCCTCGATCGGGCCGCAGGCTGGACGAGCGCCGACGGATGGCCCGCCATCGCCGACGTTCCGCGGCCCGGCCAGACGCTCCGCGCGGGTGGGCCCGTGCTCACGGTGTTCGCCCGGGGTGATTCCGCCCCCGCCAGCCTCTGCCAGCTCCGCGACCGGATCGATGGTGTCCGCGACGTCACGGGCTGATCACGATCCGCCCCGCGTCTGCGGACGGTCCGACGTCCGCGAGGTCGGCGCTCAGCCGGCCCGCCGACGCAGCAGGGGCTCCTCCGCGGCGATGCCCGGAAGCACGAACTGCATCAGGTACGCGTCCTCGGTCGTGTCCTGGTAGAAGTCCTTGAGCACCGAAATCGCCCGATACCCGAGTGACCGGAAGAACAACTGGGCGGGCAGATTCCGCTCCCGCACCTCCAGCACGATGCGGTCACGGCGTTCGGGGCTCAGCTTTCCCGCCAGCTTGTCCATCATCTGCGTGCCGATACCGAGCCGGCGGTGCGAACGCCGCACCGCGAAATTCAGCACGTGCAGCCGGTTGCGGTGCAGCTCGTAGATCATGAAGGCCACGATCGAGTCGGCGATCTCCGCCACCATGCCGATGCAGTTGCGCTGCCGCATGCAGCGGGTGAAGTCGTCGTCGGACCAGGGAAACTCGAACGCCTCCTGCTCGATGTCGAGCACTTCGGGCATGTCTCGCCGGATCATCCAACGCACGTGAATCTGCAGTCGATCGCATTCCGTCGTGGCCACGTTCGCATCACTCCGCGGAAAGGGTTCGGCACCTGGCTGGGCCGCGGACCGTAGCAGCCGACCCGCCCCCCGCCAAGGCTTGTTCGGCCCGGTCCGCCCGGCCGCTTTCGGGCGTCAACCCCGCCTTGACCGTCTTCCGGCACACACCTACCCTCCGCGGCCTCATTGCATCCGTCCCTCGGGCCAGAGACGCCGACGATGTCACATCCCCGTTTCTTCTCGTGCCTGATCACGGTCGGTGTGCTCGCGGCCGGCGGCTGCGCCGGTCCGGCGATCCGCAGCCAGAGCCCCGAGGTGGCGGCGCTGGTGACGCTCGAGGCCGACACGAAGCTCGTGGCCGACTACACGGCCCCGTGGGGGCTGAACCCGCAGCGCATCGAGCGGGCCGCGCTGATCACGGGGCTCGCCGGCAGCGGCGGCGACCCGCCGCCGGGCATGCAGCGGCAGCAGTTGATGTCCGACATGCAGGCCCGCGGCGTCGTCGAGCCGAACAAGCTGCTCGCCTCGAAGTCCACCTCGCTGGTGTGGGTGCACGCCTACCTGCCGCCCGGGGTGCGGAAGGGCGACCGCTTCGACGTGCACGTCGAGGTGCCGCCCGACAACGAGACCACGAGCCTCGACGGCGGCTGGCTGATGGAGACACGACTCGCGGAGATGGCCGTGCTCGGCAACCGGGTGCGTGACGGGCACGTGCTCGGGATCGCCGAAGGGCCGCTGCTCGTCGATCCGGTGTCGCAGGGCACGCTGGACGCGGTGGCCCGGCTGCGGGCTCGCGTTCCGGGCGGCGGCGTCGCGCTGACCGACCGTTCGATCGGACTCGTCCTCGCGCCGGAGCACCGCTCGATCGCGCTCTCGAAGCGGATCGGTGACTGCATCAACAAGCGGTTCCACGCCGTCATCAAGGGGTCGAAGCGCGGCGTGGCCACGCCGAAGACCGACCGCTTCGTGGAGCTGGAGGTGCCGACCATCTACAGGGACAACCTGCCGCGGTTCGTGCGCGTCGTGCGGAGCGTCGCGATCGTGGAGCCGCCCGCCGGACGGCATGCCCGACTGGAGCTTCTGGCCCGGCAGCTCGGTGACCCCGTGACCGCGCCCGCCGCCGCGATCCGGCTGGAGGCGATCGGCAAGGAGGCGATCCCCACGCTGCGGGAGGCCCTCGGCTCGAAGGACGCGGAGGTCCGCTTCGCGGCCGCGGAGGCGCTGGCCTACCTCGGGGAATCGATCGCCGCGGAGCACCTGGCGGAGGCCGCGTCGTCGCTCCGCAGCGCCCGTCCGGCGGCGCTCGCGGCGCTCGCCGTCATCGACGACGCCAACGGCATCGACGCGCTCCAGGGTCTGCTCGACAGCCCCAGCGCCGAAACACGCTACGGGGCGTTCCGCGCGCTGTGGCGCATCGACCCGTCGGCGCCGCTGATCCGCGGCGAACGGCTCGGCGACGCCTGCTCGCTGCACGTGCTCGACGTGGACGGGCCCGCGCTCATCCACGTGACCCGCAGCCACCGGCCGGAAATCGTGCTGTTCGGCGCCGAACAAGCGCTCGCGGAAGGCCTGCGCGCGGAGGCCGGTGCCTCCACCGTGGTGGTCGTCGAGGGCGGCACGGCCAGCATCAACCGCTTCGTGCCCGGTGAGCCCGACCAGCGGATCGAGACGCCCGCCCGCGTCGATGCCGTCGTGCGGGCGATCATCGGACTCGGTGGAACGTATCCCGATGCCGTGCAATTTTTGCAGCAGGCGAGTTCCAGCCGCTGCCTCGCCGGGCGGCTGGCGTTCGACGCCCTGCCGGACGCGCTCGACGGGCGGATGAGCGTCCACGAGGAGGCCGCCACGCAGGAGCGGGACATCCCGGCCGACGACGACACCGCCGATCAGGCGTCGGCAGGCTCCCGGAGCAAACGCACGGACGAGTCTTCATGACCAGGCTCAAAGCACTCGAACTGTTCGGCTTCAAGAGCTTCGCCGACCGGACCCGCTTCGAGTTTCCCGAGGGCATCACGGTCGTCGTCGGGCCGAACGGATCGGGCAAGTCCAACGTCGTCGACGCCATCAAATGGGTGCTCGGGGAGCAGTCCGTTCGCAGCCTCCGCGGCCGCGAGATGACCGACGTGATCTTCGCCGGCTCGGTCTCGCGGAAGCCCCTGAACGCCGCCGAGACGTCGCTGATCTTCGACAACGCGGCGCGGCACCTGCCACTCGACACCGACGACGTACAGATCACGCGCCGCGTGTATCGCAGCGGGGAAAGTGAATACCTCGTCAACGGTGCCGTCTCGCGGCTCCGCGACATCCGCGAGTTGTTTTCTGGAACCGGCGCCGCGACGGAGGCCTACAGCGTCATCGAACAGGGCCGCGTCGACGCGTTGCTGATGGCCTCCGGCCGCGACCGTCGGGCGGTCTTCGAGGAAGCCGCCGGCATCACGCGGTTCCGCGCCCGCCGCGCCGAGTCGCTGCGCCGGCTGGAGCGGGCCGAGCAAAACCGGCAGCGGCTCGCCGATATCGTGGGAGAGGTCTCGTCGC
>RFUD01000233.1 GCA_009923125.1 Planctomycetia bacterium | reverse complement strand
GCGTTCTCGCTGGCCGACGGCGTCCGCCGCTGGCGGCAGCCGACCCGTGGCCGCGTTGACGGCTCGCCGGTGGTCGCGCCGGTTTCCCGGGACGCGGACGGCCGGCAGGTGGCGATCGTGGCCGACGCGGCCGGGCGGATCGCGGTCCTCGACACGCGTTCGGGAGACCCGGTGTGGGAGTTCGACGCGGGGGGCCGATTCAGTGCCGGGCCGGCCGTGGCCGCCGGCCGGGTCGTCGCGGCCTCCGAAGACGGCACGCTCTGGTGCCTGCGTGCGACGGCTCCCTGAACCCGCGCGGGTCCCGGCTCGGGCAGTCGGGGAACTTTGGGGGAATTGTCGGGGCCGGACCAACTGCCATCATCTGTTCGGCCGGCTTTTTCGATAGAGAAACGGGGAAAATCGGGGCGGACGAACCAATTTTTACGAGCCCCGTAGTATTGGTTGCGGCCGCGCGGCGGGCGGATCCATCCACGGATTCGTCGCCGTGGGGTCAGGAGCAACAACCATGGCGAGAAAAGACGCACTTTTGAACCTTCGGGCCATCCTCGTCCGGCGGCGCGACGCCCTGCGGAGCGCTCTGGCCGGAGATCTGTCTCTGCTCAGGGAACTGCGGAGCGAGTCGCCCGGGGATCTCGTGGACGCCGCCCTCGACTCGTCGCACGACGAGATCAGTTCGCAGCTGGCCGAGGTGGAGAGCCGGGAACTGGCCTCCATCGAGAACGCGCTCGAGCGGATGCGCAGCGGCCAGTACGGCAGCTGCGAATACTGCGGCGGCAAGATCCCGATGGCGCGGCTCAACGCCCTGCCCTACGCGACCATGTGCATCGGCTGTCAGCGGGATGCGGAGCGGACGGGCCTCGGCGGGGCGGGCCATCACGATTCCCGCGAGGACACGGTTTCCGGAGACTTGGAGATCGACGTCTCCTGACTCGCGCCGGGCTCCCTTGGGGCCACGGCGCGGCGGGTCGCCCGACGGCGCGATCCGCGGGTGTCGGGTATGCTTCCGGCGTCCGTCTTCACGCCCCGTGAGTGGTCCATGCCCGCACCGTTCCCGGCTCCGGCCCGCCTGACGTTCGTCGCCCGCTCCCCGTTGATTCTGGTGGCCACGCTGGTCCTGTCGATCATCGGGCCGGCGACGGCGGTGGTCGCGGAGGAGCCGCCGGTGCCGATGTCGCGGATCGCGCCCCTCTCCGGGCAGCGGAGCGATCCGATGCGGCCGACCCGGCTGTCGGTCGATGAGCGAGATCAGCTCTACAAGCAGGTGCAGCGCGATGCCGAGATCTTCGAGCGGCAGAGCACGCAGCTCCGCCGGCTCACGCAGCTCGTGCGGCCCACGGTCGTCCACATCGACACCCGCAAGCCGGCCATGCGGCCGAAAAACGGCAAGTCGAGCGAGGAGGAGTCGGGCTCCGGCGTGATCGCCAAGGTGGCCGGCCGCACCGTCGTGATCACCAACCGCCACGTGGTGAACCGGGCCGACCTCGACAACATCGCGATCCGCCTCGACGACGCCCGCGAGATCAGGCCGCTGCGGCTGTGGTCCGACGCCGCCACCGACATCGCCGTGCTCGAGATCGAGGCGGACGACCTGGAGCCCGCCCGTCTGGCGGAGGACGACCCGGTGGAGATCGGCGACACCGTGCTCGCCGTCGGCAGCCCGTTCGGGCTTTCCCACTCGGTGACGCTCGGCATCGTCTCCGCCCTCGGCCGGCGCGATCTCGAACTCGGCGAGGAGGGCGTCCGGTTCCAGGACTTCATCCAGACCGACGCCGCCATCAATCCGGGCAACAGCGGCGGGCCGCTGGTCAATCTCCGCGGGGAAGTGGTCGGGCTCAACACCGCGATCGCCAGCAACTCCGGCGGCAGCGAGGGGATCGGGTTCGCGATCCCGATCCGGATGGTGATGTTCGTCACGCGGCAGCTCGTCGAAACGGGCACCGTGTCGCGGGCCTACCTCGGCGTGAAGCTCGACAACGGGTTCACGCAGCGGGCGGCGCAGCGGCTGGGCATGGTGCGGCCCGTGGGGGCCCGCGTGAAGGAGGTCACGAAGGGCTCGCCGGCCGACACCGCGGGCATCCGCGTGGACGACGTGATCGTGGAGTTCGACGGCACGCCGATCGAGGACGACGACCACCTCGTGAGCCTCGTGAGCATGACGCCGACCGACCGCACCGTGACGCTCGTGGTGTTCCGCGAGCAGGGGCAGATCACGCTCCGGATGCCCGTCGCCAGCCGCGCGCAGTTTGAATAACACGGGAATTCTTGGCATCCTGCCAAAATTCCCTTGGCCGACTCCGTCGGCTGGCACGAACCCGGCCCTCCGGGCCTGGCGCCGATGGGGAGTACGGGAATTCTTGGCATCCTGCCAAAATTCCCTTGGCCGACTCCGTCGGCTGGCACGAAGATCAAGGTGCTGGAGGCGAGGGGTCGGCGAACGCTCGAGGAGCATTGGGCCGCCGCGGCCCACGCGACGAGACTTTTGCCGCCCCGAAGCCGCCGCGACACAAACACGGAAAATGCTCGCGCACCGCTCCGAAGAACAGGTGATTACGTGCCGGCGCCGGCGGCGGCGAGGCCGCGCAGGATGCAGTCCTGCACGGCCGCGACGTCGCAACTCGTCAGGATGTCGAGGTTCGGCCGCCACTGCCGCACGGTCCGCCGATCGATCACCAGCATTCCGGCGGTGAGTTCGCCTCCGGTCTCGACATCGGCCGCCACGGTCACCCGCTCGAAGAGCTCGGGGTTGGTCACGGCCACCAGCGCCGCCACGTCGTGCAGGCAGATCTCCTCGCGGCCGAGGATCTGGCGGTGCGCGCGGAGGGCGTGCGGCAGCATGCCCCGGAGGATGCGTCCCGCCCGTGACGACTCCGGCGGGAGCTGGTCGAGGAGGTCGAAGCCGAACGTCACCTGCCCCGTCGTCTCGAGCGGCACCAGCGTCTTCGCCATCGGCTCGCGGATCACGTGCCTGGCCGCGGGCGGGTCGCAGTAGAAGTTGAAGTCCACCACCGGCGTGGCGTTGCCCTGCCCGTGGGCGGTGCCACCGGCGATCACGACCTCGCCGATGAGTTCGACGATCGCGGGATCACGGGCCAGGACCCGCGACAGGTTCGTGAGCGGGCCGAGGCAGATGATCGTCACCTCGCGCGGGTGGGCGTGGATCGTCTCCCAGATCACCTTCTCGGAGACGTGCCCGCCGTGGAGCCGGGCGCGGGGCAGGTCGATGCCGCCGAGTCCGTCGGTCCCGTGCATGTTGAACGGCTTCTCCGGACGCACGGTGTCGTCGGGAGCCACGCCCAGCCGGGGCAGCCGCGGGGGGTCGAGGATCCCCACGAGGGCCTGCAGGTTCGCCGTCGCCTGCTCGGGCGGCACGTTGCCGCCGCCGGCCGTCACCGCCACGACGTCGAGCCGCGGATCGAACAGGGCCATGGCCAGGGCCACGGCGTCGTCGATGCCCGGATCGAGGTCGAGAATCACCTTGCGGGGCACGTGGAATCGCTCTCCGGTGTAGGCTGGAATGGTATCCGAAACACCCACGGTCCGACACGACGCTCCCGCCGGAGGCCCGTTTCCTTGTCCGCCGTCCCAGACACACAGGACCTGCTCCCGGCGAGCCTCGCGCGGCTTGCCGCCGGCACCCACGCGACACGGGCCGAGACGGCGGCGATCGTCGAGGGGGTCCTCGCCGGGACGATCGACCTCGACGGCTGCGGCCGATGGCTCGTGGCCCTCGCCGACCTCGGCGAGGGGCCCGCGGAGATCGCCGGCGTGGCCGACGCGCTGCGGGCCCGGATGCGGCCCGTCGCCCACACGCTCCCGCTCGTCGCCGACACCTGCGGCACCGGCGGCGACGGCTCCGGGACGTTCAACATCTCGACCGCGGCGGCGATCGTGGCCGCCGCGGCCGGGCTCCCCGTCGCCAAGCACGGCAACCGCGCCGTCTCGAGCCGCACCGGATCGGGCGACGTGCTCGAGGCGCTCGGCGTGCGGATCGACGCCCCGCCGGAGGTGGCGGCGGCAGCCCTCCGCGACATCGGCCTCTGCTTTTGCCTGGCGCCGGTCCACCACCCCGCCATGGCGCGTGTCGGACCGCTGCGGAAATCACTCGGCCGGCCGACCGTGTTCAACCTCGTGGGCCCGCTCTGCAATCCCGCCGGGGCGGGCGTGCAGGTGATCGGCGTCGGTCGGCCCGCGGTGCGCGAGGCGATGGCGGAGGCGGCGTTCGCGCTCGGGGCGTCGCGGGTGCTCGTCGTG
>RFUD01000232.1 GCA_009923125.1 Planctomycetia bacterium | reverse complement strand
CACATCGTGACCTCGATCTCCTTGGTCTCGCACGTGGGGACCCACTTCCGGCAGCAGACCACCTTCGGGCAGCAGGGATTGCCGGCGGCGTCATACTTGCCGTTCGCCGAAATCTCCTTGGCCTCGGTGACCCAGTGGCCGCCGCGGCAGGTGACCGTCTTCGTGGACTTCACGGGAACCCGCTTGCTGACCGTGCGGTAGCCGGTCATCTCTTCGGTGTAGGGGACCTGCACCGTGTACTTCTCCTCCACCTGCTCGGTGTAGGGGACGTTCACCGTGTAGGTGGCGGTCCGCTCCTCGGTGTAGGGCACGTTCACCTTGTAGGTGGCCGTCCGCTGCTCGGTGACCGGCACGCACACCGTGTACTGCTCCTCCACCTGCTCGGTGTAGGGCACCTTCACGCTGTACTGGATGGTCTTCGTCTCCGGCACGTTGACGTTCACCGTGTACTCGACCGTCTTCGACCGCTTTTCCGGCACCATCACGGTGTAGTTCCGGGTCTTCTCCTCGATCCGCGCAGCCGCTTCCGAGGCCGCCGGGGCGGATTCGCCACCGACGAGCACCGAGCCGTCCTCGCTGCGGGCGAACGAGCCGCCGAGGCACACGCCAGCGGCTGCGACCCACGGCAGGAAACCGAACGTCAAACGCTTCTTCACAGAAACCTCCAGAGGTAAAAAACCATGTCCCAAACGGTTCGCGAACACCTTGTTCCAGGCTGTGAAGGAGGCCATCCCCAGTCGGTGGCGTTCCATCGAGCGAGCCCGGTTGAGTCGGCCGCCTTTCCGCCGGGGCCAGGAACGCATCCATGACGCCGTTCCCCGGTCCCGAGGGTTTGCGCAGGCGGCAAACTCACAGCAGAAGATCGATCTTCGCCGACCGAAAAACTCAACCGTCGCGAGAATCGCGCGATTGTTCCGGATCTGCCGATGGCGCCGGCGGCCGATCGCACGCCGGAGAACTTCCCATCGGACCGCCCTCGCAGCAGGTCTCGAGGATCATGCCGCACTGCCGGCAGATGAGTTTCGCCCGGATCTCGAACGTCTCACCGTCGCACACGGGGCAGAGTCGCTGGGACATGCCTTCACCCGACGAGGATCACGACGAGTTCCTTCGGCCCGTGGGCGCCGAGCACCAGGATCCGCTCGATGTCGCCGGTGCGGCTGGGGCCGGTGATGAACGACAGCATGCTCGGCAGCCGGCCGGCATGCCGCTCGCGGACATGGTGCAGCGCGTCGCCGAGCGTGGCCACGATCTGGTCGAGGGTCGCCACCACGACGTGCACGTGGGGCAGGATCGACAGGGCCCGGCCGCCGCAGGTCGCGCTCGACACGAGGATCGAGCCGGTCTGGGCCACCAGCGCCTCGCAGGCGGTGATCCCAGCGTCGCAGGCTTCGAGTGCCGACTTGTCGAACGCGGCGGGCCCGACCTCGAGCGTGCCGCAGGGGATGCCGTGCCGCAGCGCCGCCACGAGGGGATGATCGTGCCAGGCCACCTGCCTCCAGTCGCGCTCGCGGGCGAGCGTGCCGACGAGGTCGGCGGCGGCGGTCATGTCGGGGACGGGATAGACGAGCGCCCGCAGCTTGCCCAGGTTCTCCGTCAGGATGCCCAGCCGCGCCGCAGGCGTGTCGCCGCCGTCCGGGAGCCAGGGCCGCGCCGCCTCCTCGGGGAGCACCGCGAGTTGGGGGAGGCCGTTCGTCGCAGCCGGAGCCGACGCCGCCGACTTCAGATGCGGGGGCGGCGCGGGGGTGCGCAGGGCCTCGCGCACGCGGGCCAGGATCGTCTCGCGGGCGGCCGTGTTGCGGTCGGAAGGGGCGGTCTTCGTCATCCGCGGGCCTTCCACCGGGCACGGAAACTGGCCGCCGGCGCCGCCGGCAGATCCCGGCTCGCCAGCCAGTCGCGGAGCAGCGGCGGCCGCAGGACCTTCAGGAGGCCGAGCGTGCGGCGAAACACCGCGCCGCCCGCGGCGAACAGCCACGGCCGCGAGGCCACGGCGACGAACAGGCGGTGGCCGATCTTTTCCCACCGGTTGGGGGCGGTCCGGGCGGCGTTGCGGCGGTTGTGCAGCAGGTGGTGGTGGATGTCGATCCGCACCGGGCAGGCGTCGGTGCACGCGCCGCACAGCGAACTCGCCCCGGAGAGGTGATTCCAGTCGGCCAGGCCGCGCAGGTGCGGCGTGATCACCGAACCGATCGGTCCCTGGTAGGTCGTGCCGTACGTGAAGCCGCCCACGTTCTTGAAGATCGGGCACACGTTCAGGCAGGCGCCGCAGCGGATGCAGTGGAGGCTGTCGCGCTGCTCGGGGTCGGCGAGGATCGCCGTGCGGGCGTTGTCGAGGAGCACGAGGTGCATCACCTCGGGCCCGTCGGTCTCGCCCGGCCGGCGCGGGCCCGCGTACAGCGTGTTGTAGCAGGTCAGCGGCTGGCCGGCCCCCGCGGTCGCCAGCATCGGCAGGAGCACCGCCAGGTCGTCGAGATGCTCGACGACCTTCTCGATGCCGGAGATCGCGATGTGCACCCGCGGCAGCGCCGCCGTGAGCCGGGCGTTGCCCTCGTTTTCCGTGATCGAGATCTGGCCGGTCTCGGCGACCAGGAAATTCGCGCCCGTGATCCCCACGTCGGCATCGACGTACAGCCGGCGCATGTGCCGCCGGGCGATCATCGTCAGTTCCTCCGGGCTGTCGGTCGGCGGCGTCCCGAGGTGCCGGCCGAAGAGATCGCTGATCTCGTCGCGGCGGACGTGCATGCAGGGAAACACGAAGTGGTAGGGCGGCTCCCCGCGCAGTTGCTGGATGAACTCGCCGAGGTCGCTCTCCACCACGCCGTAGCCATCGGCTTCCATCGCGGCGTTGAGGTGGATCTCCTCGCTCGTCATGCACTTGCTCTTGATCACGGCGCGGGCTTTCGCGTCGCGCAGCAGCTCGAGCACGATGCTCCGGGCCTCGTCGGCGTCGCGGGCCCAGTGCACCAGGCCGCCGTTGGCTTCGAAATTGGCGACGAACCGGGGCAGGAGCACGTCGAGCCTGTTGACGGCCGACCACTTGGCGAGGCTCGCGGCGTCGCGGGCCTGCTCCCAGTCGCGATACCGGCCCTTCTGGGCGTCGCGGCTGGCGTAGTAGCCGCCGAGCGCCTTCCGCACGAACGCCCGGTGCCCGGCGTCGCGGACGTGCTCGGCGGCGTCGTGGAGAAACCGCTGCTTGGCGGCCTGCGCCGCGGCCGGTGTGGCGGTGGCGTGCACCGGGCTGGTGTGGGTGCTCATGCGGCGGACCTTCCCCCGACATAGTAGCATGGTGGGACGCCGAGATACGGCGCCGGCGGTTGACGGACGGCGGTCATGACGACGATCGAATTCTTCATCTGGGGCACGGTCTGGCTCGCGGTCGTCGCCGCGTGGGCCGCGGCCTGTCTGTGGGTGGATCACGACGCCGCCGCCGTCTTTCGGCGCGCGACCCGCTGGACGATCGCCCTGGTCGTGCTCGGGGCGCTGTTCCTGGCCGCGACGCTCCGCTGGGGGGTGCCGGCGGTGAACCTCATGATTCCCGCGTTGCTGCTCACCCTCGGGGGCTACACCGCGAATCGCGACCTGCGAGTCGGCTCCTCGCAGCGGCTCCTCCCCGCACCAGTGCATAATTGGCTGCGGATCCTGTTCGCCGGCGAAGACCCGACCGCCGGCGAAGAACCGGTGCCGGGGGCCGGTCGGCGTCCCGAGGGGCCGGGCCAGGCCCGGGTGATGCTCCTTAAAAAAGACGGCCGACCCTACGAGAACCGCGACGCGGAGCAGCTCGACGAGGAGACCTCCGAGGCCATCGGCCGCGTCCGTGGCATCCTCGCCCGGGCGATCCAGAAGCGGGCGACCGACGTGCATCTGGAGCCCAAGTCCGGCGAAGAAGTCGTCGTCCGGTTCCGGATCGACGGCATGCTGCACGCCGCGGAGACGGTCCCGGCGGCGGCGGGCCGTGCGGTCGTGTCGGCGTTCAAGGTGATCGGAGACATGGACATCGCCGAGCGGCGACGGCCGCAGGACGGCACGTTCGCCGTGGTGTTCGACGGCCGGCGGTTCGACGTCCGGGCCGCGTCGGGGCCGACGAACTACGGCGAGAAGGTCGCGCTGCGGCTGCTCGACGCCGAGGGCGCCATCGTGAAGCAGGGGCTGGGCACGTTCGGGATGCGGGACGGGGTGCTCAAGCAACTGCGGGACATCATCCACCGGCCGCACGGCATGCTCATCGTCTGCGGCCCCACCGGCTCGGGAAAGACGACCACG
>RFUD01000231.1 GCA_009923125.1 Planctomycetia bacterium | reverse complement strand
TCCTGGCCGGTCCCGATGCCAGCTACATCACCGGCCAGGTCATCACCGTCGACGGCGGCCTCACGATCACGTTTTAAGCAGCACAGGTCCCTAGGACATTCAGCACGCATGAAGATCGAGGCGGTCGACTTTTTCTATCTCTCCATGCCGGTCGTCCGCGACATCGGCGACGGCAGCCAGGATGCGCTCCTGGTCCGCGTGACCTCCGACACCGGCCTCGTCGGCTGGGGCGAATGCGAGGCCGCGCCGCTGGCGTCGATCGCCGCCTGGTGCTGCCCGATGTCGCATTCCGCCTGCAAGCCGGTGAGCGCGTCGGTGCTCGGGCAGCGGGTCGATTCCGCGGCCGACATCCGGCGCATCACAGCGCTCGTCCGCGGCAACAGCCTCGACCTGCTGCAGGCCGACCACACGCTCTCCGGCATCGACATCGCCCTCTGGGACCTGCTCGGCAAGAAGGAGGCCGCGCCGGTCTACGCCCTTCTGGGCGTGAAGAAGGCCTTTCCGAAGACGGCCTATGCGTCACAGCTCTTTGGCGACGATCCGGCCGAGACGTTTGCGAAGGGAGAGCGGGCGACCGCTGCCGGCATCAAGGCGGCGAAGTTCGGCTGGGGTCCGTATGGCCGCGGCACGGTCGAGCAGGATGCGGAGCAGGTTCGCGCTGCCCGCGCCGGGCTCGGGCCCGACGGCATCCTGCTCATCGACGCCGGCACCGTGTTTGGCGACGACGTCGCGGCCGCGGCGGCCCGGCTGCCCGCGCTCCAGGAGGCCGGCGTCGTCTGGTTCGAGGAGCCGTTCGTCTCCGGTGCGATCGCCTCCTATGCGCGGCTGGCGGCGATGGGCGGCAGCGTGAAGATGGCCGGCGGCGAGGGCTGCCACGACCCGCACCAGGGGATCAACATGATCGATCACGCCGGCCTCGGCTTCGTGCAGATCGACACCGGCCGGATCGGCGGCATCACGAGCGCGAAAGTGGTGGCCGACCATGCCGTGAAGAAAAACGTGCGGTTCGTGAACCACACGTTCACCACCCACCTCGCCCTCTCCGCCTCGCTGCAGCCCTACGCTGGCGTCGAGTCGGACTGGATCTGCGAGTATCCCTTCGAGCCGGCGGCGCTCGCCGCGGAGTTCACGACCTCCCGGCTCGAGCCCGACGCCGAGGGGCGGATCCACGTGCCCGAACGGCCCGGCCTCGGCGTCGAGCCTGACACCCGGGCGCTCGCAAAGTATCTCGTCGACGTGGAGATCAAGGTCGCAGGGAAGGTGCTCTTCCGCACCGCGTCGCTCTGAGGGAGGGCGAAACCATGACGAGCGGACCGATCGAGCTTCGCGGCATCGCCTGGAACCACACCCGCGGCTTCCTGCCGGTGGTCGCGACGGCGCAGCGGTTCGAGGAACTCAACCCCGGCATCACGATCCGTTGGGAGAAGCGGTCGCTGCAGGCCTTCGCCGATGCGTCGATGGCCGACCTCGCGGCCGCCTTCGATCTCATCGTGATGGACCATCCCCACACGGCGCTCGCCGCCACGCAGGGGCTCGTGCTGCCGATGGAAGACTGGCTGCCGGCGGAGTTTCTCGCCGACCAGAAGGCCAACTCCGTGGGCCGCTCCTACGAGAGCTACACGTTCTCCGGAAAACAGTGGACGCTCGCCACCGATGCGGCCACGCCGATCGCCACCTGGCGGCCCGACCTGCTCGCCCGGCATGGGCTCGCGGTCCCGGAGACCTGGGACGACGTCCTCGACCTCGCCCGTCGCGGCCACGTGACCGTGCCCGCCTTCCCGATCGACATGCTCATGCAGAGCTACATGTTCTGCGACGCGCTCGGGGCGGAGCCCTTCGTGCGCGACGACGCTCTCGCCCCCGACGACGTCCTGGCCACCGCCCTCGGCGAGCTGCGCCGCCTGGTCGAACTGTGCGACCCCGAGTGCCTCGGCCGCAACCCGATCCGCACCGCCGATTGGATGGCCGCGACCGACGATCCGCGGGCGGCCTACTGCCCCTTCGGCTATGGCTATTCGAATTACTCGCGTCCGGGGTATGCCCGGCATCTGCTCAAGGCGGGCGGGCTCGTCACGTTTGCCGGCCGGCGGCTCCGCTCGACGCTCGGCGGCGCGGGCGTGGCCGTCTCGGTGCACACGAAGCACCCGCGGGCCTGCATGGACTACGCGGCGTTCACCGCGTCGAGCGACGTGCAAAAGGGGATCTACTTCCAGTCGGGCGGCCAGCCGGGGCATCGCGCCGCCTGGACCGACAGCGCCGTCAATGCCGCGAGCGCCGACTTCTTCCGCGACACGCTCCCGACGCTCGACGCGGCGATCGTGCGGGGCAAGTTCCCCGGCTACATGCGGTTTCAGGACGAGGGCACGCCGCTCGCCCATGCGTGCGTGCGCGGCGAACTGCCTCCTGACGAAGCCGCCCGTTCGCTCAACCGCCTCTACCGCGACTGCCGAAACGTGTGACTTTTACCCAGAAGGACGAGGACTCCGATGAAAATCACCGACATCGAACTGATTCCGCTTTCCGTCAAGCAGCTCAACCCCGACGACTGCGACGGGCAATACAACGACTTCGTCGTGCGGGTTCATACCGACATGGGGCATACCGGAATTGGCGAGGCCGACACGCCGCCCGAGGTGTCGGTGGCCTTCATGCGGTCGCCGTCGGAGCATATCTGGGCGCAGAACCTGATCGGGCAGCTCCTTGGCCGGGATCCGCTGGAGGCCGAGGCGCTGTGGGAGCGGATGTACAACGGCGCGATCTACCACACGCGGCGCGGGCTTGGCGTGAACATCATGTCGGCGGTCGACAACGCCCTCTACGACGCGGCGGGCAAGGCGCTCGGCGTGCCGGTCTACAAGCTCCTCGGCGGGGCCAAACGGGAGGAGATCACGCCATATTGCAGCATCCTGCCGGGCACGCCGCAGGGACGTACGTGGACGCAGCTGCAGGATGCCACCTATGCGGCGCTGGCCCGCGCCCTCGAGAAGGGCTACCACGCCTTCAAGATCCAGGCGCTCTTCTACGAGGCCTGCACCGATCGGGAACTGGCCGAGATGACGCATCGCTGCCGCGAGATCATCGGTGACAGCCGCGACCTCATGATCGACGTTGGCTACCGTTGGCGGCATGCCAACGATGCCATCCGCGCGGTGCGGCTGATGGAGCGGGACCGGCTCTTTTTCCTGGAGACCCCGATCCACACCGACAACATCGACGGCTACGCCGCGTTGGCCGCCGCCGTCGACACGCCGATCGCCATGGGCGAATACCTGTCGAACCGCTTCGAGTTTCTCGAATACATGGCGCGAGACGGAGTGGACGTGGTTCAGCCCGACATCGGTCGGGCCGGCGGGCTCACCGAGTGCCGCCGGATCGCGCAGTACGCGCGTGACCGCGGGCTCGTCG
Source organism: Planctomycetia bacterium (assembly GCA_009923125.1). GTDB lineage: Bacteria > Planctomycetota > Planctomycetia > Pirellulales > UBA1268 > RGVT01. The sequence goes on along the minus strand of RFUD01000231.1, from coordinate 864 downwards.
TCGTGCCGCACGGCTGGAAGACGGCGATCGCCGTGGCCGGGCTCATCCACTATTCGGCCTCGCTCGACAACTGCCCCTACATCGAGTTTCCCGACCGCGACCTCGTGACCGCGCCCATCCTGCGGAACGAACTGGCCGGGCCGGAGCCCGAGTTGAAGGACGGCCGCTTCGCGCTGCCCACCGTGCCGGGCATCGGCGTGGAACTCAACGAGGCGACCGTCGAGAAATACCGGCTGCGTCCATAAGTCACTCAATGGTGACAGCCACCACAACCAGGCTACCTTCGTTTTTCCGAAAGACACACTCCATGAGACATGTCGTGTGCATCATTCTGGTCGCCCAGGCTTTCCATGCCACGGGCGTTTCCTCCGCCGACGCTCCCTCGTTCACCCGTGACATCAAAGGGATCCTCTCCAATCGCTGCGTGCGGTGTCATGGGCCCGATCCGGAGGGACGGGCAGGCGGCGGCGACGATGGCCTGCGGCTCGATACGTTCGCCGGCGCAACGGCCGATCTCGGCGGCCACACCGCAATCATTCCGGGGAAGCCAGACGAGAGCGAACTCGTCGCCCGGATCACATCGACCGATCCAGATATCGTCATGCCTCCCCCGGAAGCGGGCGATCGGCTTCCGGAAAAGCAGGTCGAGCTCCTGAAGCGCTGGATCGCGGCTGGCGCGACCTACGAGCCGCACTGGGCCTACGTGCCGCCCAAGCGGCCGCCGGTGCCTGCGGTGAGGCAGGCGGCCTGGCCGAAAAACGACATTGATCGATTCATCCTCGCGCGGCTGGAATCCGAAGGGCTCACGCCGCAGCCCGAGGCCGACCGGGCCACGCTCGCCCGGCGGCTCGCCCTCGATCTCAC
>RFUD01000024.1 GCA_009923125.1 Planctomycetia bacterium | reverse complement strand
GTCATGCTCGCCGGGGCGGGTGCGGGCGGCAGGGCGTCGAGGAGGTCCCACGCGATTCCCAGCGCCCGGGCGGGCGTGTCGTCCGGCTGCGGGTTCGGGGCGGGATCGCTCACCGCTTCCCCTCCCGCTCATACGACTCGAGCGTCGCACGGAGCTGGTCGCGGGCGCGGAACAGGAGCGACTTCACGGCCGGCACGGTGAGCTCCATGGCGGCGGCGATCTCCTCGTAGGAGCAGTGCTCGAACTTGGCGAGCAGCACGGCCATGCGCTGGTTGTCGGCCAGTCCCGCGATCGCCTCCTGCACCACGTCGCACAGCTCGCTGCGGTCGGCCTGCCGCGCCGGCCGCAGGCCGCTCGCGGCGACGGCGATGTGCTCGAGGCCCACGGCGCTCGAGGATGCCGAGACGTTCGCGGGCACGCCCCGCTCCCGGCGGCGGTACGCCCGCTGCCGCAGGTCGCTCGACACGTTGTTGGCGATGGTGTGGATCCAGGTGGTGAACTTGGCCGTGGGCTTGTACGTGCCCCGCGCGCGGTACACGCGCAGGAACACCTCCTGGGCGAGATCCTCGGCGATCGCATGGTCGCCGGTGTGGTGGCGAAACAGGGTCACCAACCGATCCTGCCAGAGCGCGACGAGCTCCTCGAACGCGACCGCGTCGCCGTCGCGCACCCGCAACATGAGCGCCGTCGAAGCATCGACCGCCGTGTTCATCGTCATGGCGGATTCGTTGATTGGCCGCGCAGGCCGGAAAATGGAGCGGAGGAGGATCGAACTCCCAACCTCGGCATTGCGAACGCCGCGCTCTCCCAGTTGAGCTACCGCCCCGACGGGCTGGCGACGCAAACCGCGGCCAACCTGCGGAAAAATCGATCGTACGGCACCGCCCCCCGCCTGTAAAGCGCTCCCTACAATGGCGTCATGCACGTCCCGCCGATCGTCGTCCGAGGTGCCCGCGAGCACAACCTGCAGAACGTCACGGTCGGCCTGCCGCGGGGGCGGCTGGTGTGCCTGTCGGGCGTGAGCGGATCGGGCAAGTCGAGCCTCGCCTTCGACACCCTCTACGCCGAGGGGCAGCGGCGGTACGTCGAGAGCCTGTCCACGTTCGCCCGACAGTTCCTCGGGCAACTGCCCCGGCCCGACGTCGATTCGGTCACCGGCTTGTCACCGTCGATTTCGATCGCCCAGAAGTCGGCCGGCACGAACCCGCGTTCGACCGTGGCGACGATGACGGAGATCCACGACTTCCTCCGCGTGCTCTACGCCCGCGTGGGCACGGCCCACTGCCCGGCGTGCGACGCCGTCCTCGAGGCGCAGCCGCGGGACCAGATCGTCGAGCGGATCCAGGCCGCGCGGCCCGGTGAGCGGGTGCTCGTGCTCGCGCCGCTGGTGCGCGAGCAGAAGGGGGAGCATCGCGACCTGTTCGTCGATCTGGTCCGCCAGGGCTTCACGCGGGCCCGCGTGGACGGGCGAATCGTGCGGGTCGAGGATCCGCCGCCGCTCGAGAAACAGTTCAAGCACACGATCGACGTCGTCGTGGACCGGATCGTCGTCGATGCCGCGAACCGCAGCCGGCTCGCCGAGGCGGTGGAACTCGCGCTCAAGGCCGGCGGCGGGCAGGTGATCGTGGCGGCCGATGCCGGCGGCGACGAGCCCGGCGGCCACGGTCACGATCTCGTGCTGTCCAGCCGCTACGCCTGCACGGCCTGCGGCGTGAGCTACTCCACCCCCGAGCCGCAACTGTTCAGCTTCAACAGCCCGCAGGGCGCCTGCCCAACCTGCGACGGCCTCGGCGACATCTACGGCATCGACCCCGGCAAGCTCGTCACCGACCCGACGAAGTCGCTCAAGAAGGGCTGCATGGGCGTGCTCGGCACGTTCCGGGACATGCCCCGCTGGATGCGCCGGCTGTTCACCGGCGTGGCGGCACACGCCGAGGCCAAGCGGAAACTCGCCCCGGGCACGCTGCTGGAAACCCCGTGGGAGAAACTCACGCCCGCGCAGCGGAAGGTGTGGCTCCACGGCACCGGCGTCGAGGAGGTGAAACTCTCCTGGAAGCGGGGCCGGGCCGAACGCGGCGCCCGGACCAAGTTCGAGGGGATTCTCGCGCTGCTGGCCAACAAGTGGCGCAACGCCAAGAGCGGCATCATCCGCAGGATGCTCGAAAAACTGATGTGCGTGACCCCCTGCCACGCCTGCCAGGGGGCCCGGCTCTCGCCCCAGGCCCGGGCCGTGCGGATCACGAGCCGCAGCCGGCGCGAGCGGCCGGAGCTTTCGCTCGACGCGCTGTGCGCGCTGCCGATCGCCGACGCCCGGACGTTTCTCGCCGATCTCGTCCTCGACGACACGCAGCGGCTGATCGCCGCCGAACTCCTCAAGGAGATCCGCTCCCGGCTCGAGTTCCTCGACCAGGTGGGGCTCGGCTACCTCGCGCTCGACCGCAAGGCGCCGACGCTCTCGGGTGGGGAGAGCCAGCGGATCCGGCTCGCCGCGCAGATCGGCTCGGGGCTCTCCGGCGTGCTGTACGTGCTCGACGAGCCGTCGATCGGACTCCACCCGCGCGACAACGTGAAGTTGCTGGGGGCGCTCGAGGCGCTGCGGGACAAGGGCAACACCGTCGTCGTCGTGGAGCACGACGAGGACACGATCCGCGCGGCCGACTGGGTCGTGGACTTCGGCCCCGGCCCGGGCAAGCGGGGAGGCGAGGTCGTGGCCGCGGGCACGCCGGCCGACGTCGCGGCGAGCCCGACCAGCCTCACCGGGGCGTTCCTCTCGGGCCGCGACGCCATCCCCGTGCCCGCGCGGCGCCGGCCGCGCACGGACGCCAGCCTGAGGATCACGGGCGTGCGGCACAACAACCTCACGGGGATCGACGTGGAGATCCCGCTCGGGCTCCTCGTGTGCGTGACCGGCGTGTCGGGCAGCGGCAAGAGTTCGCTCGTGGGCGACGTGCTGGAGCCGGAACTGCGGCGGAGGCTGGGGAGCGAGGCCGCCGTCCCGGGAGCCTTCGAGGCGATCCACGGGGCCGAGCGGCTCGACAAGGTGATCGTGATCGACCAGTCGCCCATCGGCCGAACGCCGCGGAGCAACCCGGCGACGTACGTCAAGGTGTGGGACGACATCCGCACGCTGTTCACGATGCTGCCGGAGGCGAAGAAGCGCGGCTGGAAGGCAGGAAGGTTCAGCTTCAACGTGGCCGGGGGCCGGTGCGAGGCCTGCGAGGGAAACGGCTCGACGCGGCTCGACATGGACTTCCTGGCCGACGTGTGGGTGACCTGCGAGGTCTGCGGCGGGGCCCGGTTCGCGAAGGACACGCTCGAGGTCCGCTGGAAGGGCCGGAACGTCGCGGAACTGTTGAACATGGAGATCGGCGAGGCCCGTGACCTGTTCGCCGACGCCCCCGACATCGCCCGCAAGCTGGGCACGCTCTGCGACGTGGGGCTCGACTACCTGCACCTCGGCCAGCCCTCCCCGACGCTCTCCGGTGGCGAGGCGCAGCGGGTGAAACTCTCGCGCGAACTCGCCAAGCGCTCGACCGGCCGCACGCTCTACATCCTCGACGAGCCCACGACGGGGCTCCACATGGCCGATGTGCGGCAGTTGCTCACGGTGCTGGAGCGTCTCGTCGAGGCCGGCAACACGGTGCTCGTCGTGGAGCACAACCTCGACGTCGTGAAACGGGCCGACTGGGTGATCGACCTCGGTCCGGAGGGGGGCGCCGGTGGCGGCCGGATCGTGGCCGAGGGCACGCCCGAACGGGTGGCGAAGGTGAAGGCTTCACACACCGGCAAGGCCCTGGCGCCGATCCTCCGCGGGGCCGGCGGTGCGGCCGCCGAGGGTGAACAGGCACGCCGCAAGGCTCCACGGCGCCGCCCAAAACCGGTCGATCCCGACGCGCTCATGGCCCAGGTGGAACGCACGTCCCGCGACCCCGGCCCGCCGGCGATCATGGTCCGGGGCGCGGCACAACACAACCTCAAGCAGGTCGATGCCGACATCCCGCGCGGGCAGCTCACCGTCTGCTGCGGCCCCAGCGGCAGCGGCAAGACCTCGCTGGCATTCGACACGCTCTACGCCGAGGGGCAGCGTCGCTACGTGGAGAGCCTCTCCCCCTACGCGCGGCAGTTCGTGGGGCAGGTGCCGAAGCCGGTGTTCGAGCGGATCGAGGGGCTCGCCCCGGCGGTGGCGATCGAGCAGAAGTCGAGCGGCAGCACGCCGCGCTCGACCGTCGGCACACTCACGGAGATGTACGACTACTTCCGGGTGCTCGCCGCGCGGCTGGGCGTCATGCACTGCCCCGACTGCGGCACGCCGGTGGGCGCGCAGAGCGTCGATCAGACGGTGGACAGGCTGTTCGCGCATCCTCCCGACACGCGGCTGCTCCTCCTGGCCCCGGTGGAACCGCGCGGCGGGCAGACGGCGGAGGCCTTCTTCGCCGGCCTCAAGGCGGCGGGCTACGTGCGCGTGCGGATCGACGGCACGACCTTCCACCTCGACGACAAGCCGACGCTCGACCGGAAGCGGAAGAGCCGGGTCGAGATCGTGATCGACCGCGTGACGGCGAACCCGTCGGCACGCAGTCGGATCGCGCAGGGCGTCGAGGCCGCGTTCGACGCCGGCGCGGGCACGATGCTCGTGGCGCGGGCCGTCGCCGGCCCCGACGGCCGGCCTGCGGCGGAGCCCGACTGGCCCGTCGAGGTGCACAGCCGCCGGCTGGCCTGCGGATCGTGCGGCCGAGGGTTCAAGCCGCTCGAGCCGCGGCAGTTCTCGTTCAACAGCCCGCTCGGATGGTGCCCGGCGTGCGACGGCCTCGGCACCCGCACCGGGATCGACCACGCGGCGCTGGTCCGCGACGCGACGCTATCGCTCGGCGACGGCGCCCTCGACCTGTGGCCGAGCCTCGACCGCAAGGATTCCGGGGCGACGAGCCGGGCGATGCTGGAGGCGCTCGCCGCCGCGACGGGCCTGCCGCTCGACGTGCCGCTGGCCGATCTTTCCGGCCTCCAGCAACGGGTGCTGTTCGAGGGGACGGGCGACACGTGGATCGAGGTGCCGCGGCCGCGGGGCGTGCCGGGCACGGGTCCGTGGTTCGCATTCCAGTTCCGGGGGCTGGAGCATGCCTGCGAGGAGGCGGCGCGGCTGGTGGTCGGACTGCGCGGCAAGGTGGACGCGGTCATGGGCGACGTGCCGTGCAGCGACTGCGGTGGCAGCCGGCTCGCCGAGGAGGCGAGCGCCGTGATGCTCTGGGGCCGGTCGCTCGACGTCTGGGGCCGGATGCCGCTCGGACGCCTCCAGCAGGAACTGGCGGCGATCGATCTCGCCGCCGCCGACAGGAAGATCGCCGGCGATCTGCTCAAGGAACTGGTGGCGCGGGTGAACTTCCTCGTGGACGTGGGCCTCGACTATCTCGACATGGCGCGGCCCGCCGGCAGCCTGTCGGGCGGCGAACTGCAGCGGATCCGCCTGGCCGCCCAGGTGGGGAGTGGGCTCACCGGCGTGCTCTACGTGCTCGACGAGCCGACGATCGGGCTCCACGCCCGCGACACGCACCGCCTGATCCGCGCGCTCGGCAGGCTCCGCGACCTCGGCAACACGCTCGTCGTCGTCGAGCACGATCGCGACGTGGTCAACTCGGCCGACCATACCCTCGACTTCGGGCCCGGCAGCGGCCGCGAGGGGGGCACGATCGTGGCCCACGCCGCACCGGCGAAGCTCGCCGCGACCAAGCACAGCGTCACGGGCCCGTATCTCGGGACCCGACGGGCGTGTGACGCGGTGCTCGAGCGGGTGCGCCGGACCGGCCGCCGTGAGCCGAAGCACTGGCTCGAGATCCGGGGTGTCCGCCACCGCACGCTCAAGAACATCGACGCCCGTTTTCCGCTGGGCGTTCTCGCGGCGGTGACGGGCCCCAGCGGCAGCGGCAAGACGTCGCTGGTGCTCGAGGTGCTGTGGCGGACCCTCGCCCGGCGGCTCCACGCGGCCCGCGAGCAGCCGGGACAACACGACGCCGTGCGCGGCCTCGACGCGATCGACCGCGTGATCCTCGTCGATCAGGAATCGATCGGCTCGACGCCCGGCTCGACCCCGGCCACCTACACCGGCGTGTTCGACCACATCCGCCAGTTGTTCGCGAAGGTGCCGGAGGCACGCACCCGGGGCTTCACGCCGCGCACCTTCAGCTTCAACGTGGCCGGCGGCCGCTGTGAGGCCTGCGAGGGGCTGGGGCAGCGGCGGGTGGAGATGCACTTCCTCCCCGACGTGTGGGTGGAGTGCGAGGCGTGCAAGGGACGCCGTTATTCCTCCGAGACGCTGCACGCGAAGTGGCACGGCAAAAACATCGCCGACGTGCTCGAGATGAGCATCGCCGAGGCCCACCAGTTCTTCGAGACGGCGCCGCAGATCGCCCGCATTCTCGGCACGCTCGTGGACGTCGGCCTGGGTTACGTGACGCTCGGACAGCCGGCCCCGCAGCTGTCCGGCGGCGAGGCGCAACGGGTGAAGTTGTCGCGCGAACTCGCGAAGCCGGGAACGGGCAACACGCTCTACATCCTCGATGAGCCGACCACGGGGCTCCATTTCGCCGACATCGAAAAACTGCTCCATGTGCTCGACCGGCTCGTCGATGCTGGCAACACCGTGCTCGTGGTGGAGCACAACCTGGAGGTGATCCAGGCGGCCGACTGGGTGATCGACATGGGTCCCGAGGCGGGCGACGGGGGCGGCCGGATCGTGGCCGAAGGACCGCCGGAGGACATCGTGATCCACGCCGCGCGGTGGACCACGGCGCACGCCCGCGGCGGACTCGACGAGGGGCTGCTGCGCAGCCACACCGGCGAGGCGCTCGCGGCGGTCGCAGCGACCGGGCGTCAGCCGGCGCTTTCCACGATCTCGCAGCCGCCCCCCGCGAGCGGCCGGGTGAAGCGGATGTCGAGCGTCCGCAAGTAGGTGTGGAGCCCGGCATCCTGGATCGGGAGGATGTGGGCGGGATGCCCGGACTCGTTGTGGTGCGAGTGCCACAGCCCTGGGGGCGTGACGAACACGCCGTGCGGCTCCCAGTCGAACCGCTCGCCGTCCTTGATGGCCCCGTCCTTGTCGAGCGACCGTCCGACCATCGTGTAGCAGCCGGGCCGGGCATCGACCACGAGATCCACGGCCACGGATTGATGACGGTGCGGGGCCTGCACGGCTCCGACCGGCAGCACGCCGAACATCGCCCACAGCACGTGCGTGATCGTCAGCGTGCGCGGGAAGGAACGATGCCCCAGCAGCACGCTCAGCCGGTTCGCCTTCGCGCTCGCCGGGTCCCGCAGCACCGCGTCGAGCGCCTCCATGATCGCCGCGTGCGGGTAGAGCGTCGGTGCGAACAGGCGTTTCGTGGCCTCGGTCCCGAGATGCACGAGCAGCGGCGCGTCGTGCACCCAGTACAGGGCGGCATCGTCGCCGGCCACGTGCTCGGCCCGGCTCCGGGCCGGGAGCGTGAACAGGTCGCCCGCCCGCCAGGGAACGTCGACGTCGGCGGCTCCGCCCTCTCCGATCCGCGAGCAGCCGTCGCCGCGCATCACGAAGAACAGCTGGCTCGTGGCATTGACGTCGGTGACGAGGGCGTCGCCCGGGCGAATCCGGACGAAGTTCGCGGACAGCCCCGGCGCGGTGGCGGGCCCGGGGCAGCCGAGCGCGGCGCTCGTGTCGAGGGGCAGGATGCGTGTCGGCCCGTGCTCGTGGAGCGATGCCGCGAACCGGGTCCCCGGCACCGGCGGCAGTCCGCCGTCGCCGAGCGGATTGGAGGCGTAGCGGTAGTCGTGGTACCGGGCGGCCTCGGTGAGCCGTTCGGCTGGCGCGCGTTCGTGGGCGGGCTGTAGCATGGGGTGGTTCTCCGGATGCCCAATCCTACCGGAATCGTCATGGACTCCTCCCCCCGCATCGTCTCGCTCCTGCCCGCCGCGACGGAGATCGTGGCCGCGCTCGGCCTGACGCGGGCGCTGGTGGGGCGGTCCCACGAGTGCGACGAGCCGGCGGAGGTGGCGACACTGCCCGCGCTCACGTCGCCGCGGATCGATGCCTCGGCTTCCAGCCGCCGCATCCACGACCAGGTGGAGCGGGCCCTGGGCGACGGCCGGACGGGCTCGACCGCCCTCTATGACCTCGACGCCGAGCGGCTCGCGGCGCTCGAGCCGGATCTGATCCTCACGCAGGCCGCCTGCGACGTGTGTGCGATCGCCGCCGACGACGTGCGGGCGGCCGTGCGACGGATGGATGCGCCCGCCCGGGTGCTCGAACTCTCCCCCGCGACGCTCGCCGACGTGTTCGCCGACATCCTGACCGTGGGCATGGCCGCCGGCACGCCGGCGAGGGCCCGCGAGGTCGTGGCGCGGCTGCGGGCCCGGGTTGCCAGCGTGGCCTGCCGGGTCCGGGCTGCCAGCCGACAGGCTGCAGCCGGTGTGCATCATCGAATGGCTCGACCCGCCGATGGCGGCCGGCAACTGGGTGCCCGAGCTCGTGGGCCTCGCCGGCGGCCGCGATCCGCTCGGCACGCCGGGAGCCCACTCGCACTGGATCCGCTGGGACGACGTGATCGCCGCCGATCCCGACGTCGTCGTGCTCGTGCCGTGCGGATTCACGCTCGACCGCATCGTCGCGGAGGTTGAGTCACCGGCGCTCCGCAACCGGCTCAAGATGCTGCGGGCGTTTCGCGAGCGACGCGTGTATGCGGTGGATGGGCACCACCTCTTCAACCGCCCCGGACCCCGGCTCGTCGATTCGCTGGAGGTGCTCGCCGACCTGCTGCACCCGGGCATGTTCGCATTCCCGGCGACGACGCGGTTTGCCAGGAGGCTGTAGGACGACCTCCCCACTCCACGCGACGGCTCGGCGTCGTGCCGCACGCGGCCAGGCCCGGAGGGCCGGTTGTTCAGGAGCCGACGGAGGTCGGCCAAGCGAAAATCGCCTGGAGGGCGATGTTTCGCGTGTCACAGATCCGCGGGTTTGACGCCCTTCTTGTGGCCGCCGGCCTTGAACGGTGTCGGCTCGAAGGTGCCCACGATGTCGACGTTCGCCGCGGGAGGAATCTTTTCCTCCAGGCCCACCGCCCAATAGGCCGCGTTCACGAGCAGTCGCCGCAGGCCGGCCGACGCCAGATCGGTCGACGACCCCATCGTCGTCGTGAACACGCGGCCGGTCGGGCCGCCATCGACGGCATACGTCTTCGTCCAGGCGATCGGCATCATCGGCTCGTTCTTCTTGGCATCGGCGCCCGTGACGACGGGTGCATCGGGCGTCATCCCTTCGAGCACCTGCCCGAGCACGAGCGGCTTCGAATCGCCGGGAAGCGGCAGCCGCACACCGTAGACGTCGGTCGGGCCCCAGATGTCGCCGTCCTTGATGCCACGGACGATCGGGTGATCCTTCGCCTCCGGCACGACGAGGCCGCGGGTGCTCTCGTGGCCGTGGTGGCCGTGGTGGCTGATCCACGTCTCGCCGAGCACCTGCCGGCCGAAGCCCTCGGTGAACGTGTCGGTCTTGTTGTTCCAGCTGTACCGGGCGAACCGCGACTCCTTCGGCAGGGCGAACGCATGCGTCGCGGTCCGCAGGCCGATCACGGGCTTGCCGGCTTTCAGGTAGGCGTCGATCTCCTGCATCTGCTCATCCGGCAGGTTGCGGAACCGCGTGGCGATCACCATCAGGTCGGCCTTCCGCAACGCCTCCAGGCCGGGAATGTTCTTCTGGTTCATCGGGTTGATCTCGCCCGACTCGGGATCGATGGCGTACAGGACCGTGCAGGTGAACCCGTGATGCGTCGCCAGAATCCTCGCCAGCTGCGTGAGCCCCTCCTCGCTGCGGTACTCCTCGTCACCGCTCACGAGCACGACGTGCTTTCCCTTGCCGGGTCCCTCGCCCCCCTCGATCACGACCCAGGGATCAGCGGCGGTCGCCGTGAGGACTCCACAGAAAAACACCAGTGCTGCAAGCCGCATCTGACACACTCCGCGAAAGGATGAAACCGGGCTTCGGGTCACGCTTCCAGTCTACCCCGGGCCACGCTCCCCGAGCGCCTCCCCGTCACCGCTGGAAAAACGCGAACACGCCCCGCTTGTTGGCCACGATCACGTCGGGTTTGCCGTCCCGGTCGAGGTCGCCGACGGTCACCTGCGTGCCGACGCCGCTGTCGTCGTCGATCTTGTGCGCCACGAAGCTGGCCCCGCCCTTCCCGTCGCGCACGAGTTCGAACCAGTAGAGCTCCGCATCGCCATTGATCCCGTGGGCCCAGCGGCGCTTGCCGGTGACGATGTCGAGAAGCCCGTCGCCGTTGATGTCCGCCAGCCGCAGGGCGTGCAGCTGGCTGAACCGCGCACCCTGGGCGTTTTCCTCCGGCGTCGCCCCCATGATCTTCCGCTCGGTGAACGTGCCGTCGGCGTTCTGCTCGAACCAGCCGAGGCCGTAGCCGTGGCCGTCGTAGCTGGTGATCACGTCGTTGCGGCCGTCGCCGTTGACGTCGTAGGCATACATCTGCGCGCCGCCGCGGAGGGCGTTCGACGGGCCAAACGGACCCGGGTGAAACGGCCAGATCGTGTCCTTGGAGATGTCGGCCGGCTGCTCGAACCAGCCGTTGCGATCGAGGATGTCCATCCGGCCGTCGCCGTTGACGTCGCCGGCCCCGTAGCCGTGCGTGTACCGGAAGTATCGCTCGTCGTTCTCCGGTGACTTCGGGGTGATCGGCCGGAACCGCGCCTTGCCGAGCGGACGCTTCCAGTCGATCTCGACGAAGCCGAGCTGGCCGCCCCCCTTGCCCTTCGCCTCCTGCGGCTTGTTCGGGTCGCTCGAGTGCACGAGCAGCTCGGGCCGGCCGTCGCCGTTCATGTCCTTGAGGTCGGGCGATTCACCGTCGGCCACGTCGAAGATCGCGTGCCTCTCCCAGTGGCCGGCCCTGCCCTGCGGGTTCACGAACACGTGCGCCGCCTCTCCCGGCAGCCCGAACACGAGGATGTCGGGCCATGTGTCCCCGCTGAAGTCGTGCGCGTACGCCAGAAAGTAGTCCGAATAGCCCTTCGTCGGATCATAGGGCGTCTTCGTCGGGCCGCTGGGGTTGTCGGCCGGCGGCGTGAATTCCGTCCGCCGGGCGAAGTCGGGGCCGTGCCAGATCGTGTTGCCGGCCGTGATGTCGACGTGGCCATCCTTGTCGAAGTCGGCCAGGTCGCAGCCCTCGGCGACGAACCGCTCGGTGAGCGTCTGCTTCTTGAACGCCACGTCGGCCGCTGCCGGTGTGGCGACACCCATCAGCAAGACGATCAGGAACCGCACCGAAAGGGGCATCGAGCACCTCGTGCCAGACGTGAACCTCACAGGCTGACGCCTGTCCTACTTGGGAAGCTTGGCCCGGATGGCGTCCGCGGCGGCCTTCGCCTCGGCCTCCATGCCGGGCAGCTTCGTCGCCTGCTCGGCGACGGCCAGCGTGGCCGCGCTGGGATACCGCGGCAGGATCTCGAGCACGCTCTTGCGGTCCGCCGCGTCCTTCGCCACCTCGAGCGCCTGCCTGCACATGTCCGCCCGCTCGGCATCTCCGAGCGCGAACTGGCGGGCGATGCGGATGTAGCCGCGGATCGCCCGGGTCTGGTACTTCTCGCCGATCGGTGCCGCCGCCAGGTCGAGCAGCACCGGCGCCGCATCGGCGGTCATCCACTTGCCGAGCAGTCGCGTGGCGGCGTCGGCGAGCGATTCGTCGCCCGACAGCGCCGCGGCCTTCATGGCCGCGAGAGCCTTCGTGCCGCCGACCTCGCCCACGATGTCGAGGAGCTTCACCTTCGTGTCGCCGGCCGCGGCCACGACCGCCGTCGTGAGCTTCTCGGCACAGGCCTCCCGATCGGGCATCCGGACACACGCGGTGAGGAGCGCCTTGTGCGCCGCCTCGCCCTCGGCGGCATCCCGCGGCTTCACGACGGCCTCGACGAGTACGCCGAGGTTCGCGAGATCGACGACGTTGCCGAGCGCCTCGATCGCCGCCGCACGCACCGTCGGATCACCGCTCGCCGCGAGCGGCTGCAGCTGGGGTACGGCCGGGATTCGCCGGGCGCCGATCACCTGCGCGAGAATCGGCTGCAGCTTCGGTTCGGCGCCCGACAGCCTGCCGATCACGACCCTGTTGACCGCCTCGCCCGGCAGCGCCACGAGCGCCGTCCGGGCCGCGTCCGCCACGGCCGGATCGGTGGCAAGCTCCACGAGCGGATCGACGGCCGACGCGTCGCCGATCCGGCCGATCGCCTCGAACGCCGCCAGTCGCACCGCCTGCGGGCCGTTCGCCGCCCAGCGCAGCACCGTCGCGCGAAGACCGGCCGGCGCCCCGCCGTCGGCGTTTCGATCGGCGAGCACCCCGACAAGCAGCGCCGCCTGTGCCGCAGCGCCGCTGCCGGCCATCCGCGTGACCTCGTCCACGAGCGCCACGTCGACGTCGCCGGCCGTCGGGCCGTCGAGCAGTTCGCGGGCCGTGAACAGGCCGATGTTGGCCAGCCGCCGCGACGGCGACCGCAGCGTCTCGACGAGGAGCGGGATGCCGTCCTTGCCCCGGGCCAGGATCAGGCCGCGGATGGCCTCGGCCTGCCGCTGCTCCGACACCTGGGCCGTGCGGACGGTGTCGTAGAGCTTCGCGGCTGCGGCAGCCTGGCCGGCGGCGAGCAGCCGCTCGGCACACACGACGGCCGCCTGGGCGACGTCATCGACCCGTGGACCGGCGGCCGGGAGCCGCTTCCCGAGGAT
>RFUD01000230.1 GCA_009923125.1 Planctomycetia bacterium | reverse complement strand
CACCTCGAAGGGGTTGGCCAGCGCACGATCGGGCGTTGGCCGCTGCCGGTCGTCGCCGTCCCGACGACCGCGGGCACCGGCGCCGAGGCGACCCGCAACGCGGTGATCGCCTGCCCCCGCCGTCGGTTCAAGAAGAGCATGCGCAGCCCGCTGATGGTGCCGCGGGCCGCGGTCATCGATGCGGAACTCGGCGTGGACTGCGACCACGCCACGACCGCCGCCGCGGGGCTGGACGCCATCACGCAGCTCATCGAGTCGTTCGTGTGCCGATTCGCCCGGCCGGTGCCGCGGGCGCTGGTCCTCGATGCCCTGCCGCGGGCGCTCGCCGCGCTGCCGCGAGCCCTCGCCGATCGAGCCGACGTCGACGCCCGGGCGGCACTGGCGCATGCGGCGTTCCTGTCGGGCGTGGCGCTGGCAAACTCCGGCCTCGGCATGGCTCACGGTGTCGCGGCGGCGCTGGGCATCGAGTGCGGCACGCCCCACGGCCTCGCGTGCGCCGTCATGCTGCCGACCGCCACCACCACGGCCTCGTCGCGACCGTCCCGGGGCAGCGCCGCGAGGGCGGTGGCGACCTGGTCCACCGTGGGCTCCCCGGCCGACACCGCCACGAGGGCCGTCTCGATCCCCGCAGCCGCAAGCGATGCCTCGATCCGCGGCCGTGCGGCCGACTCGACGAGGCTCCGCGTGCCGCCGACGAGCCAGGCCCGCCGGCCGAGCAGCCGCACCACGTCGCCCAGCTCGGCCACTCGGCCGGCGCCGAAGCGGACGATCGGCGGCATGGAGAGGTCGTATGCCGGCAGTTCCGCCGGTGGATGCGAATCGTGCGCCATGGGCCGGTCTCGTGGTGCGGGGGTGATGTCGGGCGGGGCTACACTTTAGACTCCCCGCGATGACTTTAGACTCCCCGTGATGTCCTCCACCCTCCCCACCATCGAGATGCCGACCAGCCCCGGACCGGTCCGGGGCAGCATCCGGCCACCCGGCTCGAAAAGCATCACCAACCGCGCGCTGGTGTGTGCCGGGCTCGCCCGGGGCACGAGCCGTCTGGCAGGCGTTCTCGACAGCCAGGACACCCGCGTGATGGTGGCCGGGCTCACCGCCCTCGGGCTGCGGGCCACGGCTGACTGGGAGCAGGGCCGCGTGGTGATCGATGGCGGCGCCGGCGGCATCCCGGCGGCGGCCGCCGAGATCGACTGCGCGGCCAGCGGCACGACCATGCGATTCCTCTCGGCGGTGTGCGCCCTCGGCGCGGGCGTCTACCGGCTCGACGGCACACCCCGCATGCGGCAGCGGCCGATCGACGACCTGTTGGCCGCGCTGCGGGCCCTCGGCGTCGAGGCATCGGCGGAGAGCCCGGGCGGGTGCCCGCCCGTGAAGATCCGCTCGCACGGGCTCGCCGGCGGCAGGGCCGTCGTCCATGGTGGCACGTCGAGCCAGTTCGCCAGCGGGCTGGCGCTGGTCGCGCCATGCTCGCGGCTGGGGCTGGAGATCGAATTCTCCGGGCGGCTGGTGTCGCTGCCGTACCTCGAGATGACGCGGCGCGTGATGGAGGCCTTCGGGGCGCGGTGCGACGTGGTCGACGAGCGGACCTGGCGCATCCCGCCCGACGGCTACGCCGCCTGCGACTATGCGATCGAGCCCGACGCCTCGGCGGCGAGCTACTTCGTGGCGGCGGCGGCGATCACGGGCGGCAGCGTGACCATCCAGGGCCTGTCGCGACGCAGCCTGCAGGGAGACATCGCCTTCTGCGATGCGCTCGGCCGAATGGGCTGCGCGGTGACCTGGGACGATACCGGGGCGGGGTCCGCGACCGTGAGCGGCCGGGCGGCGCGCGGCATCGACATCGACATGAACGCGATCAGCGACACCGTGCCGACGCTCGCCGTCGTGGCGCTGTTCGCCGAGGGCGTCACGACGATTCGCAACGTCGCGCACATCCGCGACAAGGAGACCGACAGGATCGCCGATCTCGCCCGGGAACTTCGTCGGCTCGGGGCCGGGGTGGAGGAGTTTCCCGACGGCCTGCGGATCGAACCGCGGCCCATGCGGCCGGCGGAGGTCACCACCTACGACGACCATCGGATGGCGATGAGCCTGGCCCTGGCGGGTCTCGTCGTTCCCGGCGTGCGGATTCTCGACCCGGGCTGCGTCGGCAAGACGTTTCCCGGCTACTGGCGGAGCTTGGCGACGCTGGCCGGACTCGACACGAGCGGATGGCCGTCGCTCCTCCGTGCATGACGGAACGGTCGGGACCGGCCTGGCCTCAGCGGAAATCCACCCACGACGACTCCGACGACGTGTCGTCGGCCGCCTGCTGCAGGGCGAGTTCCGCCCGCTGGATGAGATCCGCCACCCGCCGCTCCTGCACCCGTTCGGACGGCGGCACGGCCGTCGACGGATCCGCGGCGATGAATCGCCCGCCGCAGTGCTGGCAATACACGCGCTTACCGAGCAGCGTCACGCGGATGGCGAGCAGCCGCCCGCACACCGGGCAGCCTTGGTGGAACGAGACTGGAATGTCGTGAAACTTGTTCATGGTTTCGCCGTTCAATCCGGAAGTCCGACGCCCCGACGGCCTCCCAATGTACGACGGACGGACGATCCGGGCAATCACGCCCGCATGAGGATTTTGCAAGCCGCCCAAACTCGTGTACCGGCGGCCGAACTGCTAGGATTCATCCAACTTCGGGGTTGTTCCGCCGCTTCTCCGCACTGCCTGGTCGCGCAATGCACCGTCCCTGGCTCGCCCCCTTCATCATCCTGTTCTGGTGCGTCACCACGACCTGGCTGGTCGTCGCGAAGATTCTCCCCGCCCTGCTGCCCGGATCGCCGCCGGGATACCAGGCGCTGTACGCGTCGAACAACCGGCTGATTCCCGTCGCCTGGAACGTCCTGTGGCAGGATCGGCCGATCGGCTGGGCCGTGACCGACTCGCAGCGCGGCTCGACCGGCGAGGTGACGGTGGAGACGCTGCTGCATTTCGACAGCCTGCCCCTCGACGAACTGTTGCCGGCCTGGACGCGGCCGCTGATCGGCCGGGCGATCGGCCGGTCGTCCGCCTTGAATCTGGAGGCCCGTGGGAGACTGACGATCGATCCACGGGGCAGCCTGCGCGCGTTTCGCTCCACGGTCGATCTGCCGGGGGGCGTCGCCCCCGTCGTCCTCAACGGGACGGTGGACGACGGGCATGTCAGGATCGTGGTCCGGGCGGGCGAGATGTCCTACGAGACCAGCCGCTTCCTCCCCACCCACATCATGATCGGCGACGAGCTCTGCCCCCAGGCGACCATGCCGGGGCTGTCGCAGGGGAAACGCTGGACCGTCCCGGTCTACAACCCGCTGCGCGGAACGAACGGGGCCCTGGAGGTGCTGCATGCCGAAGTCGTGCGTGAGGAGTCGCTGTTCTGGGAGGACCGGCTCGTGCGGGTCGATCTCGTCGTGTACCGCGACGACCCGTCCGAGCACCACGAACCGACGGCCCGGATCTGGGTCGATCGCAGCGGCCGCGTGCTCCGGCAGGAGAGCCGGATGTTCGGCTCCGCACTCACGTTCCAACGGCGTTCGGACGAGGCGGCCGAGCAGCTGGTGACCACCCTGCGCCGCGAGCAAGCCCAGGCACAGGACGCCCCATGATCGAATTCGACCACGTCACCCGCACCTACGGCCCGAAGCTGGCGGTGTCCGACCTCTCGCTCGCCATTCCCCGGGGAGAGTTGTTCGCGCTCCTCGGCCCCAACGGCGCCGGCAAGACCACCACGATCAAGATGCTCGTGGGACTGCTGCAGCCGTCGCGGGGGGCGGTCCGCGTGAGCGGCTTCGACCTCGTGCGGGACCCGCGCGACGCGCACCTGCACATCGGCTACGTTCCCGACGAACCGTGCCTGTACGACAAGCTGACCGGCCGCGAGTTTCTCTGGTTCATCGCCGACATGTTCGGCATGCCGCGGCACGTGGCCGCCGGCCGGATCGCCGAGGAGATCGAGAACTTCGAGCTGGCGGAGTTCGCCGACGACCTCGCCGAGAGCTATTCGCTCGGGATGAAGCAGCGGCTGGTGTTCGCCTCGTCGTTGCTGCATTCGCCCGACGTGCTCGTGCTCGACGAGCCGATGGTCGGCCTCGATCCCCGCAGCGTCCGCATCGTGAAGGACCTGCTGGCCGCCCGCACCCGCGAGGGCATGACGGTGTTCATGTCGACGCACACGCTGGCGATGGCGGAGGAAATGGCCGACCGCGTGGGCATCATGGTCCGCGGCCAGCTGCGGTTCCTCGGCACCGTCGCCGAACTTCGCGAGCAGATGGCGATCGAGAGCACGAGCCTGG
>RFUD01000229.1 GCA_009923125.1 Planctomycetia bacterium | reverse complement strand
GCGGCTGGCCACCGGAACGGAGACGCCGTAGCAGCGCCATGCGCTTCCCCCGTCTGACATCGTGCACGCTCGTACGAACGGCGCTCGTCGTGTTGCTCGGCGTCGTGCCGGCGCGAGGAGCGACCACCGCCGCGCCGCCCGGAGTGGTGGTCGAACTCGACGACGGCACCCGGCACGCGGGCACGCTCGTCGCCATCGACCCGCGGACCGTCGAGATCACCGGCGCGGATGGGGCGGCCCGCGCACTGCCCGTCGGGAAGGTGCGGGCGATCGTCGGGCAAGCGGTGCCCGCCGACCCCGACACCATGCAGGCCCGGCTCACGCTCACCGACGGCACGACGCTCGCGGGAGAGGGATTTTCGGTGGCCGGCGCCACCGCGACGCTTGCGCTCCCCGGAGGCCCGGCCGAGATGCCCGTCGCCCGCGTTCGCGAGGTGCAGTTCGTCGGGGCGGGCACCGCCCCGCGCGGGGCGTGGCTCGAAGCGGTGCCCGACGGGGTGACGAGCGATCTGGTCGTGGTCGGCAAGGCGGATGGATTCGAGTTCGTGGAGTGCGCGATCACGGCCGTGTCCGCGGAGACCGTGACCGTCATTCTCGACGAGGAGACGATTCCGGTGAGGCGGTCGAAGGTGGTCGGTCTGCGCTGGCTGCGACGGGATTCATCCGCCGCCGGCACCGTCGTCCGGGTCACCGGCGGGCTGCTCAAGGCGGATGCCGTCGCGTGGACACCCGCCGGGCTGGTGCTCGATGGTGACGACGCCGAGCGCCGGATCACCCTGCCGCCCGCCGCTCTCGAAGGAATCGATTATGCCGCTGGCCGCACGACGCATCTCGCAACGCTCGCCCCCGAGCGGCTCGAGGTCGATCCGTTTTTCGGCGCGCTTCGCGACGTGACCGGGCTCGCCCCGTCCTTCGCCCCGCGTGCCGTCGCCGCGGACGGCGGGAACGTGAAGCTCGATCTCGTGATCCGGCCGCGGACGGTCGCGACATGGAGGCTTCCGGCCCAGGGCCGCAGGCTGCGGACACGATTGGTCAGCGGGTCGGGGGCCGGGCCGGCGGTCGTGACGCTGACCCTCGATGGGCGGCCGGTGTTCGAGCGGGTCGTGTCGGGCGGGGAACCCGTGCCGGTGGAGATCGACGTGGCCGGGGGCCGACGGCTCGTGGTGACGGTGGACTTCGGGCCCGCGGGTGGCATGGCCGGAGCGGTGCGCCTGCTGGAGCCCGTCATCGAGCAATGAGCAGCGGTCATCGGCATCTTCCCTGGTCCCGCGCGACCGCCCCGTCGTGGGTGACGGTCACCCTGGTGGCGGCGGCGGTGACGCTGTCGGCGGCCGCCGCCCGGGCGGGCGACGTGCCGGAAGACGTGCTCGCGGCGGAGCGGCAGCGGGTCGAAGCGATGGCCCGGGCCGCGGGGACGGCGATCGCCATTTTCGCCGGCGAGGCGGGAGGGGGCTCGGGCGTGCTGATCAGTGCCGACGGCTACGCGCTCACGAACTTCCACGTCGTGCAGCCGGCCGGAGTGGCCATGAAGTGCGGACTCTCCGACGGCCGGGTCGAGGACGCGGTCCTCGTGGGGCTCGATCCCACCGGCGACGTGGCGCTCATCAAGCTCGTCGGGCGGGAGGCGTTTCCGTTCGCCGAACTGGCCGACAGCGACGAGGTCGAGGTGGGAGACTTCTGCTTCGCGGCCGGCAATCCGTTTCTTCTGGCCACCGACCTGCGCCCGTCGATCAGCGCGGGCATCGTGTCGGGCGTGCACCGGTATCAGTTCCCGGCGGGCACGATCCTCGAATACGCCGACTGCCTCCAGGTCGATGCCGCGATCAATCCCGGCAACTCCGGCGGCGGCCTGTTCGACGCCCGGGGCCGGCTGATCGGCGTCAACGGTCGGGCCTCGTTCGAGAAGCGCGGCCGGGTCAATGTCGGCGTGGGGTACGCGATCTCCGCCAACCAACTGCGGAACTTCCTCGGGTTCTTGAAGGGCGGGCGGCTCGTCGATCACGCCACGCTGGGGGCCACCGTGGCGACCGATGCCGATGGCCGCGTGGTGGTGTCCGACATTCTCGAGTCGTCGGACGCCTGGCGTCGGGGACTGCGCTACGACGACGAGATCGTCGCGGTCGCCGGCCGGCCCGTGCGCACGGTGAACGCGCTCAAGAACGTGCTCGGCACGCTGCCCGCCGGCTGGCGGGTGCCGCTCGTCGTGCGGCGCGCGGGTCGCCCGCAGGAGATCATGGTGAGGCTCGCCGCGCTGCATCTGCCGACGGAACTCGCCCGCATCGTCGCCGCCCAGGACCAGGAGTCAAAACCGGAGTCGAAACCGGAGCCGCCGCCGCAGCTTCCGGAGGCGGTGCGCCATCTGTACGAGTCCCGGCCCGGTTTCACGAACCATCATTTCAATCGTGTCGAGCGCACGCGGGTGGCGGAGCGGATCGCCGCGTCGGCTTCATGGGCCCGGCCCGACGGTGCCTGGGTCGTGCGCGGCCGACTGGCCACGGGCGGTCCGTTTCGCATCCTGCTGTCGGCGGAACGCGGGTTGATCGACCTGCCCACGGGCACGACCGTGGTGGACGCCACGGGCGAACTCGACGGCGACCCCGGCCCGCCCGGGAGCGGCGGGCTGCTGGCGGCGCTCCTGCTGTGGCGACGACTCCTGCTCGAGGGACCGGCGCACCTGGGCAGCACGAGCTACTGGGGCACGCAGCCCCGCGATCCGCGCCGCCTGGGCGAAGCCCGGAACGTCGAACTCGGGAACGTGGAACTGGTGGACGTCCTCGAGACGTCGGTCGCCGCCGTCGAGGCGAGGTTCGCCGTGGCCGGGGACGGCGTCGTGACCGGCATCGAACTCTGGCCCACTCCCGACGCCGATCCGTGTGAGGTGCGGTTCGAGCCGCATGCCGGCCGCCCGGCCGGCATGCCCGGCCTGATCGAGGTGCGGCACGGCGATGTCCTGTTCGGCACGTTCCAGGTCGATGCGATCACGGTCGAGCCGGTCGCGCCCGAGGCGGCGGGGGAGACGTCATGAACCGCGGACGAAGGCTCCATCGCGCGACGCTGCTGTGCTGGCTCGTGGCAGGGGCCACGGTGTGGTGTGCCGTGGCGCGGCCGTCCCGGGCCGGCACGCCGGGTGAGACGATCGCGGCCGCGGCACGCAAGGTGGTGAAGGTGTACGGCGCGGGGGGGGTGCGCGGGCTGGAGGCCTATCAGAGCGGAGTGCTCGTCTCTCCGGACGGCCATGTCGTCACCGTGGCCAGCACCGTCCTCGATGCCGACGACATCGACTGCGTGCTCGACGACGGCCGCCGGTTTCGGGCTACGCTCCGGGGCATCGACCCGCGCCGCGAGCTGGCCGTGCTCAAGCTCGACGGCGAGGATCTGCCCGCCTTCGTGCTCGACGAGGCGCCGCCGCTCGGTGTCGGCAGCCGCGTGTTCGCGCTGTCGAACCTGTTCGGCGTCGCCGTCGGCGACGAGCGGGTGAGCGCGCAGCACGGCGTGATCGCCGCGATCGTGCCGCTGGCCGCCCGCCGCGGGGCCTACGAGGCGCCGTACCGTGGCGATGTCTACGTGCTCGACTGCACCACCAACAACCCAGGTTCGCCCGGAGGCGGCCTCGTCGATCGGGAGGGGCGGCTCGTCGGGCTGCTCGGCAAGGAACTGCGGGCCGCCGCCAGCGGCGTGTGGCTGAACTACGCGCTGCCGAGCGCGGAGGTCGCCCGCGCCTACCGCGAGATCCTGGCCGGCGAGGCGATCGCGCCGCCGCCCGCCGACGCCGTGGCAGGGGCCGTCGATCCGCTCGTGATGGGCATCGTGCTGGTGCCCGATCTGCTTGATAAGACGCCGCCGTTCGTCGAGTCCACGCTGCCCGACTCGGCCGCGGCGCGGGCGGGGCTCCTGCCCGACGACCTCGTCGTGGCGGTGAACGGCCGCGCGGTGTCGTCGCGATCCACGGTGCGGCAGGTGCTCGCGATCGTGGCGGAGGGGGATCCGGTGCGGATCACCGTCGTGCGCGACGGGGCGATCGTGGAGTGCGATCTCGGGCCGCGGCCCGTGGGAGGCCGGCGATGAGGGGGTGGAACACGTTCGGCATCGGGATCGCGGTCCTGGCGGCGTGGTGCTGCGCCGCGCTGCCGGCCCGGAGCGATCTGTTCGCGCTCGAGGAACAGGCCTTCCGCGCGGCGGTGGAGCGGGTGGCCGGGTCGGTCGTGCGCATCGAGCCAGCGGGGCCATCGACGGCCGACGTCGGTGCCTCTGCAGAAGCGGCTCCCGCCGCCGGCCCGTCGACCGGGACCGTCGTGGGGGCCGACGGGCTCGTGATCACGACGTCGTTCGCCGTGCCGCGCGACGTCGGGCAGGCCAT
>RFUD01000228.1 GCA_009923125.1 Planctomycetia bacterium | reverse complement strand
AGATCACCCGCTTGGCCTTCGGCGCGAAATGGAGCGCCGGCAGCACGGCGCCGCGCGGCAGCGCCGGCAGGGAAGCCGCGCGGCCGTCGCGGGCGAAGAGCGAGGCGAGCGCCGCGGTCGAGGCGGCCGTGGCGCTCCCGCCGAGGAAGGCGCGGCGGCCGAGGGGCATGGCGGGATCGACGCGTGCGATGTCGTGTGGCATGGCGGTCACTCTTTCGTGAGCGTCTCGTCGAGGCACAAAAGCGTGCTCGCCACCATCGTCCAGGCGGCGAGGTCGGCCGGCGCCTCGAGATCAGCATCGGCTCCGGCGGCGAGAAACTTGCGGGCGGCGGCCGGATCCGCAGCGAAGTGACCGCGAAACTCCGCGGCCTTGGCCGCAAGCACGGCCCGCTCGTCGGCCGAGGCCTCGCGGCCGAGCAGCAGCCGCACCATCCGGGCCACGACGGCGGCGTCGGCCGCGCCGCTCGCAGATTCCGGGGCGAGGCTGCGAACGGCGAGCGCCTTGGCGGCCTCTATATAGGTTGGGTCGTTCATGACCACGAGCGCCTGCAGCGGTGTATTCGTGCGGGCCCGGCGGACCACGCAGGTCTCGCGGTCGGGCGCATCGAAGATTGCCATCGACGGCGGCGGGCAGGTCCGCTTCCAAAACGTATACATGCTGCGGCGGTGCAGCCCGTCGCCCGCGTCGGGCACGTAGGCCGCCCGATGCTCCACCGACACCTCCTCCCAGAGGCCGGCCGGCTGATACGGCTTCACGCTCGGGCCGCCGACCCGCTCGACGAGCAGGCCCGACGCGAAGAGCGCCTGATCGCGAACCACCTCGGCCGGCAGCCGGAACCGCGGGCCCCGCGCGAGGAGCCGGTTGTCGGGATCGCGGGCAAACGATTCGGGCGCCGCCCGCGACGACTGTCCGTAGGTGGCCGAGAGCACGATCCGCTTGAGGAGCGCCCGCACGTCCCAGCCGCCGCGAACGAGGCTCGTCGCCAGGTGGTCGAGCAGCTCCGGATGCGTGGGGGCGGCGCCCTGCGTGCCGAAGTCTTCGGCCGTTTCGACGAGGCCGCGGCCGAAGAGCATCTCCCACCAGCGATTCACCGCCACCCGCGCGGTGAGCGGATGCCGCGGATCGACGAGCCAGCGGGCGAGCGCGAGGCGATTCTTCGCCACGCCCTCCGGCAGCGGCGGCAGGAAGGCGGGCACGGCCGGCTCGACTTCGTCGCGGCGGGCGTCGTATTGGCCGCGATCGAGCACGTAGGCCGGCCGCGGCTCGGGGAGGTCGGCCATCACCATCACCTTCACGGTGCGCCCGTCGATCGCATCGAGCTGTTTCTGGGTCTGGTCGTCGGGCTTGGCGTCACCGAGCCGGTCGCGGATCGCGGCGAGGGCGGCCTCGTCGGCGTGGCTCCGCAGCTGCACGAACGGCTCGGCCACGTTGAGCCGCTTGCCATACTTCACCTCGGGATCGGGAATGCTGTTGAAGAAGGCGAAGAGCTGGAAGTATTCCCGCTGGGCGACGGGGTCGAACTTGTGATCGTGGCAGCGGGCGCACTGGAGCGTGAGCCCCATAAAGGCGGTGCCGACGGTCTGGATCCGGTCGGCCACATACTCGACGCGATACTCCTCGTGGATCACTCCCCCTTCGGTCGTGAGCACGTGGTTGCGGCCGAAGGCGGTGGCGATCCGCTGGTCGCGGGTGGGCGACGGGAGCAGGTCACCGGCGAGTTGCTCGACGATGAACTGGTCGAAGGGGAGGTTGCGGGCGAAGGCGCGGATCACCCAGTCGCGATACGGCCACTGCGTCCGCTCCTCGTCGTTGTTGTAGCCGTTGGTGTCGGCGTAGCGGGCGACGTCGAGCCACTGGAGCGCCATCTTCTCGGCATGCCGCGGCGAGGCGAGCAGCCGATCGACCACACGCTCGCGGGCGCTCGGCGACTCGTCGGCCAGAAACGCTGCCCGCTCCTCCGGGCTCGGCGGCAGGCCGGTGAGGTCAAGCGACACGCGCCGCAGCCACGTCTCGCGGTCGGCCGGCGGCGCAGGGCGGAGCCCCTCCTTCGCGAGGCGGTCGAGCACGAACCGGTCGAGCGGATCGACAGGCCAGGCGGCGAGCGCGGCGTCGGCCGGAGCCGCGGGCACCGGTGGATCGGCCACGGGCGCGAACGACCAGTGGGGCGCGTAGGGGGCGTTGCCCGCGACCCACGCCTTGAGCAGTTCGATCTGCCGCTTGGTGAGCGGCTTCTTGAACTCCGGCGGCGGCATCATCGTGTCGGGGTCGGTCGACTCGATCCGGGCCACGAGCTCGCTCTCGGCCACGGAGCCGGGCACGAGCGCCCGAGCGCCGGAGGGCAGTTCGCGGCTGGCCGCCTCCCGCTCGTCGAGCCGCAACTCGGCCTGCCGCGAGTGGGGGTCGCGGCCGTGGCAGTTGTAGCAGTGGGTGGCGAGGATCGGCCGGATGTCGCGGGAGAAATCGACCGTCTCTCCGGCAGCGGCGCTGCCGGCCGCGCACACGACCACGGCGGTCATCCGGAGCCATCTATCGGTGGAACGCACGATCATGACCGTCACGGAGATGTGCAGCGGAGAACTCGAATCAATCATACGTCGCGCCTCGACGACGTCGTCCGGTACTTTCGTACGGGGCGGGCGTTCTTTTGTGGCGGTATTCTCGCTTCAGTCGCCGATGTCACCCCAGGATTCCAGCCCATGCCAGCCCGCTCAATCGCCGCACGCGCGATCAACGCCGCCACGACCCGCCGTGGATTCCTCACCGCCACCGGCCGCGCCGCCGCGACATCCTCGCTCGTCGCGCTCGCGGGCTCATCGCCTGCCGTCCATGCGGCGGGCAGCGACGAGATCCGCGTCGCGCTCATCGGCTGCGGCGGGCGGGGGGGCGGCGCGGTCGCCGACGCGCTCACTGTCCCGGGCGCGAACATCAAGCTCGTCGCCATGGCCGACCTCTTCCCGGAAGCGATCTCCACGTGCCGGCGCAGCCTCGGCGAGCAGTTCAAGGAGCGGGCCGACGTGCCCCAGGAGCGGTGCTTCGTGGGCATCAACGCCTATAAGCAGGCGATCGACTGCCTCCGGCCAGGCGACATCGCGATCAGCGCGACGCCGGTCGGCTTTCGCGCGGCCCACTTCGCCTATGCCGTCGAGAAGGGCGTGCACGCGTTCCTCGAAAAGCCGATCTCGATCGACGGAGCGAGCACCAAGCGGATCATCGAGCTGGCCGCCAAGGCCGACGCCAAAAACCTGAAGGTGGGCGTGGGGCTGATGTGCCGCCACAGCGAGGCCCGCCGCGAACTGTTCGACCGCCTGCAGAACGGCGAGGCCGGAGACCTGATCGCCTTCCATGGCTACCGCGAGCACGGCCCGGTGCAGCCGCTCGACCTGTATCCCGGCCCTCCCGCGGGCGTGAGCGAGCTCTTCTGGCAGGCGCAGCGCTTCCACGGGTTTCTCTGGGCCAGCGGCGGCGTGTTCAGCGACTTCTACGTGCACCACGTCGACGAGGTCTGCTGGATGAAGAACGCCTGGCCCGTGAAGGTGGAGGCGATCGGCGGCCGCCACTTCCGCGGCAAGCTCGACGACCAGAATTTCGACAGCTACGGTGTCGAATGGACGTTCGACGACGGCACGAAGTTTTTCTATTCCGGCCGCACGATGAAAGACTGCGAGCAGAAGTTCGCCGTCTTCGGCCAGGGCTCGAAGGGCCTGTTCACGATCTCCGCCCGCGGCCACGCACCGGCGAAGTCGACGATCTACAAGAGCCAGAAGCTGGACAAGGACAACATCCTCTGGACCGCGGAGCAGCCCGAGAAAAACCCCTACCGCCTCGAATGGGAGCACCTCGTGGCGGCGATCCTCTCCGGGGAGCGCTACAACGAGGCCGTCCGCGGCGCGCAGGCGAGCCTCGCCACCGCGATGGGCCGCTTTGCCGCGCACACCGGCCGGACGGTCACCTACGCGGAGATGTTGGACAGCCCCGACGACCTCACCGCGGGCGTCGCCGAGTTGACTGACGACTCCCCCGCGCCGCTCCAGCGGGGCGCCGACGGCCTCTACCCCGTGCCGATGCCGGGCCGCTCCAAGTACGAATTCCGCAGCTGACGGCACGTCCGTCTCTATCGTCCATCATAAGCCGCAGGAATACGGGTCGGAGGAATTCATGCGCAGCCTCGGGGTCGGATTGTTGCTCGCTCTGGCGACGGCGGGGGCGGCCGTCGGATCACAGATCGAATTACAAACGCCCACCGATGGGGCCGCGGTGAAAGGCGGCGAGCCCGGGGCGGCGGGGCGGCGCGAGTTGCCGGTGGTTGTGAAGGTGCAGGACGTGAAGGGGTCGTATGCCATCCCCTTCATCCAAGCGTCCGACACGCTCGCGGCGAGGACG
>RFUD01000227.1 GCA_009923125.1 Planctomycetia bacterium | reverse complement strand
TGGCGATTCAAACTGCCGGACCAGGCGAAACGTTCGATCTGTTTCATAACGGACGTGGATGGGTGTCTGCTTCAAGGCAAAGCGTCCAAATGGCAAATCGCAATGTTATCCCTTCACCGCCCTGAGTTTGACCTGAACCACCGACGGGTCCACCAAAATACCCTCCGGACCCCATCGAAAACGCTGGCCATCGCCGCCGGCCAGCTCCGCGCAGTCGACCTGGAGCCGGTGATCGATCTGGCCGTCGAGCAGGTGGCGCCGGGCGCCGCCGCACGGGGCGTGCGGATCTGCAACGCCGTCGGCTCCGCGGTGGTGCGGGGGCAGGCCGACCTGCTGCAGCAGGTGTTCACGAACCTCCTCGTCAACGCGGTGGACCACAGCCCGCCGGGCTCCGAGGTGCGTGTCGAGGCCGAGCACGGTCCGCGGGAGTTGCGCCTCCGCGTGGTCGATCACGGGGAAGGCGTGAACGCGGCGGACGCGGCGCGTGTCTTCGAACGTTTTTTTTCGCGTCCCGGGAGCGGCGGAGAGGCTCGCGAGTCCCACGGCGTCGGACTGTCGCTGTCGCGGGAGATCATGCGCAGCCATGGCGGCGACCTGACGACGCTGCCGACACCGGACGGGGGGGCCACGTTCGTGGCGACGTTCCCGGCGTGGACCGGCGGCGGGGGCGAGGTCACTTCCCCGGGGCGTGGCCACGCGGGCCAAACGTGAGTACCGTGGCGGCGCCCACCGCCACGATCAGCATCCCGGCGAGAAAGAACGGGCTCACGGCCGCCGGCGGCGTGTGGGCCAGGGCGATCGTGGCCAGCGTGTTGAGCACGGGGGCACAGCCAAACACGACCGGCATCACCGTGAACGGCTTGCCGCCGCAGGCGAAGGCGAGGATCGTGCCGAGCGCGCCCAAGGCCCCGAGCGATCCGGCTCCCAGGCTCCAGAGCATGCCACTCATGCCCCAGTTGCCCGTGTCGCCCATCGGCACGAGGAGCGCGAGCGGCACGAGCACGGCGATCAGGAAGTAGGCCACGCCGATGCAGATCAGCGGCCGCAGCCGGCTGCCCCCCATCGCTCCCTGGCCGCGGTGCAGCACCGGCCCGTAGGCGCCCCAGGAAAACATCGCCAGCGCTGTCGCGAGCAGGACCTCGAGGAACCGCTCCGTCTTCTTTTCGGCCGTCTTCGCCGGAGCCCCGATCGCCGGCTCCGCCGGCACAGCGTCTGACGCCGCGACCGCGGCTGCGGGAGCGGCGTGGGCCTGCGGCTGCGGCTTGAACACGAGCACGGTCACGGCCCCGAGCACGACGAGGATCAGGCCCGCCAGGAACGGCGCCTTGAGCTGGTTGAACGCCTTGTTCATGAAGGCGGTGAGCAGCGTGTTCACGACCGGCGCCCCGCCGAACACCAGCGGCATCACGTAGATCGGCTTGCCGCCGAACCCCAGCGCGAGGATCACGCCGAGGGCTCCGAGCGCGCCGGCGGTGCCGGCAAGCAGGCTCCAGAGGACACCCTTCGACGACCATGCACCGCGTTCACCGCCCCGGGCGAGGAGCGTTAACGGCGCGAGCACGGCGATCAGGAAGTAGGCCAGCCCCACGCACACGAACGGCCGCAGGCTCGAGTGCAGCGCCTCGCGTCCAAAATGCAGCACGGGGCCGTAGATGCCCCAGCAGCAGGCGGTGAGCGCGATCGCGGCGATGAGGCTCAGGAACTGGAACATCGGACATTCTCCGCGAGGGTGGCGACGAGCGAGCGACCCACATCATCCACCGAAAGCAGCCGCATGCAATCGTGGTGGCCGAGCGGGCAGGTGCGCTTGCCGCACGGTGAGCAGGGGAGGTCGAGCCGCATCTCCACGAGCCGCGGCTCCTCCGACCGGCTCAGCCGCGGATCCATCGGCCCGTGGAGCACGATCGTGGGCCGGCGGAAGGCGGCGGCGATGTGCCGGGGGCCGCTGTCGGTGGTGACGACCGCGTCGGCACGGCGAATCAACGCCTTCGCGAGGCCGAACGGGAGCTGCGCCTCGTCGGCGAGGCTGCGCACGGCCGGCAGCGTCGCCTGCCGCTCGATCACCCGCGCGTCGTCGCGATCGCCGGGGCCGCAATGGACGAGCACGCGGGCGCCCGGCACCCGCTCCACGACGAGCCGCCCGAGGGCGGCGAACCGGTCGGCGCCCCACGACTTCGACGGCCCGAACGCGCCGTTGTCGTTGAACACGACGAGCGGACCGGCGGGATCATGCCCGGGAAAGAGCCGCGCGAGCACATCGTCGGCGAGCGCCTCGTCGGCCGCAGTGGTCGCGAGTTCAAGGGCGAGCGGCTGCCGTGGCACGCCGATCCGTGCGGCGAGGTCCATCGCATGCTCCGCGGTCGAGACGGGGCGGATGCGAAATCCGTCGCGGGGCGGCGCAAGCGGATCGGTGAGCAGCATCCGCCGCCAGTGACGGGCGAAGCCCACGCGCCGGCGGGCTCCCATCATGAACGCGAGCGCTCCCGTGGAGAGCGAATTCGGCACGATCAAGGCGATATCGGGCCGGTCGGCCCGCAGCCGCTTGGCGACGGCACGAAATCGCTTCGCGGGATCCTTGCTGCGCCGGTCGTAAAACACCATGTCGTCGAGCCACGGCGTGCCCTCGAGGAGCTCGGCGAACATCGGCTTCATCACACCGGTGATCCGCGCGCGGCCGGCAAAGTGGCCGCGGACGGCGCGGAGCAGGGGGGTGGTCATGACGAGGTCGCCTACCCAGCGCGGCAAGATCACGACGATGTGCATACGGTCACCGTAGCGGCCGACCGGCGAAACCGGCAAAGGCAGTTTTGGTGCGGATGCCGGGCCGGCATCAGGGGGCGCGGAGGGCCTCGCGCGGGTTCACCAGCGTGGCCCGTCGCGACGCGACCAGGCCCGCGGCGGCCGCCGCCGCGAGCGTGAGACAGAAGGTCGCCGCCACCCAGCCGGCGGGAAACGCCACGCGTCCGGCGAACCACGCGGGGGCCAGGGCCACCATCCCGGCGACAGCCCCGGCCACGAGGCCGGCGCCGACCACGAGCAGCGACTCGAGCGTCACGAGCGCCCGCACCCGGCCGGGCGAGAATCCGATGGCCTGCAGAAGCCCGAACTGCCCGGTGCGTTCGAGCACGCCCTGCGCCTGCACGGCCGCCACGCCCGCCGTGCCGAGCAGCAGGCCGAGGAGGCCGAGCGTCTGGAAGCCGGCGAGGAACGTGTTTTGCACGGCCGACAGCCGGGCCAGCCGGTCGAGCGCGGGCTCGATCGTCGCGCCGGCGTCGGCCCATGCATCGCGGGCCTGTCGCACGAGTTCGGCCACGGAGCTGCTCGCTGCTGCATCCAGCAGCGCGAACGCATACCCCGAGCGCCGCGGAAACGCGGCCTCGAACGACCGCTCGGCCACGATCACGAAGCCCTGCAGGATGCCCGGCGCGAGGAGGCCGACGATCTCGTACTCCACCGCCGTGCCATCGTCGTCGCGCACCGTGAACCGTGCACCCAGACCCCCGAGTTTGAGTGCCCACTGGGCCGTCGCCTGATCGAGGATCGCTGGGATGGGGCCGCCGGCGTCGGGGTCGTGCGCGAGGAGTGTCCATGGGTTGGTCGTACCGGGCGGCAGCGGCTGATGGGCCGCGAACGAAAACCCGCCGCGGGACACGAAACCGGGCCCGACGCCGAGCACGGTGGGCCGCAGCGTCGCGTAGAGATTCGTGCAACTGGCATCGCCGCCGCCGCTCGACCGGATGAGTGCCAGATCGGCGTCGCCGAGTTCCGCGACCGACTCGGCGCCGACCGGAGTGCCGAACGACGCCAGCACGGCGTAGCCTCCGGTCGGCGACCGCCGGTCGGCGGGGTCGGGCGGCGGCGCGAGGCGGAACGCCGACAGCGCCACGACGAGAAACTCGGCCACCGCCACGATCGCGATCACGCTCGCCGCCCGCGACGGCTGCCCGCACAGCGACCGCCAGGCGAGCCTGCCGAGCGACGTGACGGGCGCCGCACGCCGCGCGACGAGCGCCGCCCGCGCGGCCGCGACGAACGCGACGAGCGCCGCGGCTCCCGACAGAAAAAACAGCGCGACGGCCTGCTCGGGCCCCGCGTTCAGCCCCCGCCAGCCGATGACCACGGCCCCCGCCGCGGCGGAAAGCGGCAGCCACGGCCACGGGCGCCCGTTCCTGCCCGTGATCTCCGCGGCACCGCGAAGGAGGGCGAGCGGACGCGCGCGCGTTGCCCGCGCGGCCGCCCACGCAAGGGCGGCGACCGACACCGCCAGGCTCGCCAGCAGCGCGGTCACGAGCGGCCGGCTCGCACTCGCGCCGTCACCGAACGCCTGCTGCGATCCAGCCGCGACGGCGGTCGTCCACGCCCGGGCGAGCACGTCGAGCATGGCGCGGGCCCACAGCGGGCCCAGGCAGG
>RFUD01000226.1 GCA_009923125.1 Planctomycetia bacterium | reverse complement strand
GTAGGCCTGTTGTGGATAGGCCTGACGGCGGTTCACCGGCGACAGCAGCGGCACGGGAGGGCCGATCGGATAGGTGAAGGTGTAGGTGGGTGCGTAATACAGTGTGACGGCGCGTCCGTCGGGCCCGATCGCCTGATACGGCACGGCCTGTGGCTGGAAGTCCTTGGGGATCGCCCCGCCCTGGATCACGTAGCCCGGCCACGGCGTCGCCTGCGCGAGTGGCACCACGGCCATGGGCGCGGCCGGCGCACCGGCTTTGCCGTCGGTGGAGCCTGACGGCATCTTCGCGCCCCCGGTGGCCCACGGACTCACCGTCGCGTCGGCGGCATGACCTGCCGCCGTCCAGCATCCGAGCCCCACCGCGCAGGCGATCGTGGCCGCGGCCCATATGGACCCGATCCCTGCACACTGCCGCCGTCGTGCCCGCACGCTGGTCACCCTCCGGGCGGATTCACCACGCCCCACGCCGGTGGCGCGTGGACCGGATATGTACCGATTCACCTCACTCCTGATCGATCGGAATTCGAACGGTTTGTCGGCAAGGCGAACCTTTTCCACCCGCACGCCTTGCCGCATCTGGGCGATCTGGGTGAACTGTGCAGGCATGAGCGTGTCTTACCATGCAGCAGCCGTTCGGTGGCCCGGAGCGACGCGGTGCATCCAGCCGGTCGCCCCGATCACCCTGGTCGCCGTGGTTGCCGTGGTCGCATGCGTGTCGGCATCCCGGCCTGCATCCGGTGT
Source organism: Planctomycetia bacterium (assembly GCA_009923125.1). Taxonomy (GTDB): domain Bacteria; phylum Planctomycetota; class Planctomycetia; order Pirellulales; family UBA1268; genus RGVT01. The sequence goes on along the minus strand of RFUD01000226.1, from coordinate 3,692 downwards.
CGAACCCGCCGACCTCGCGCGGCGGGCGGGCCTGCGCGTGGTCGGTAGCGCGCACCTGACGCTGATCACGGATCGCCCGGAGCGGGCCGGGGACGGCGTCGGTGATCTCCCGCGGCTGTTCGACGAGGCGGTCTCCACTTGGACCCGTCACTATCGACTCGACGCCGAGCGCGTCGGTGCCTGGCGGGCCACGGGCTGCCTGATCGTCGACCGCGACCGTTTCCGCGCCGCCGGACTGCTGCCCACCGACGGCAGCGTGCCCGACTTCGAAAACGGCTTCTGCCTCGCGGAACGCTTCTGGATGATGGATCAGTCGAACCCTGCCTATCGGCGGCACCTGCTGTTCCACGAAGGCGTGCACGCCTTCACCGTCACGCTCCTCCGGGCCACGGCCCCGGCCTGGTACACCGAGGGCATCGCCGAATACCTCGCCACGCATCGGCTCCAGACCGATCCGCCGGCTTCCCCCCGGTTCGTGGCCATGCCGCTGCCCGAGCGGCCCGCCGACGTCGAACAGCTCGGCCGGATCGAGCGGATCGCGGGGCTGCGCCGCGAACGCACCATGCCGAGCCTCGCGCAGATCTTCGATCTGCCGACGCGCGACCACCGTGACCTCGGCGCCTATGCGTCGAGTTGGGCGGCCGTGGCGTTTCTGTCGGGCCATCCCGCGTTCCGCGAGGCGTTCCACGCCACGGAGCTCCAGCCGCTCGACGGCCGGCTCACGACGCGACTCCGGGCGACGGCCGACTGGGATGGCCTGCGGGCCGACCGCGACTTTGATGCCTTCGTCGCCGACCTCGATTACGGATACGACTTCGCACGCATGGCGATCGACTGGTCGCCCGGCGGGCCGCTGGTCGCCGAGCAGCACGCGGCGGCGGCCGCGGACCGCGGCTGGCAGAACACGGGCTGGTCACTCGCCAAGGGTGATCGCTGCTCGTTCACGGCCACGGGACGCGTCACGGTCGGCCCGGCCTCGGCCCGGCCTCTCGAAAGCGAGGGCGATGGCATCACGTTGCGGTGGTATCGCGGGCGGCCCGTCGGCCGACTGCTCATCGCCCAGTGGGTCGAACCCGCCGACGGCGGCCGGCCGTCGTTCCAGATCCTGGCCCAGGGAGCGAGCGGCACGTGTGCGGCCGCGGCCGACGGCCCGCTCTATGTGAAGGTCAACGAAAGCCCCGGTGACCTCGCCGACAACGCCGGGGCTTTCACTGTTTTTCTCACGCCCCGATAGCCTGCCCGCCGTGGGGCAAGCGTCCCGCTTGCCATGCTGGCGATGTGGGGCAAGCGTCTCGCTTGCCATGTTGGCGATGTGGGGCGAGCGTCTCGCTTGCCATGTTGGCGATGTGGGGCAAGCGTCTCGCTTGCCAGGAGTCGGGGCCCTGCTTGGCGACCGGGACGGTCGCCCCACGTCAGACATGCACGGCGAACTCGCCGGCGGCGAGGCTGGGGAGGTTTGTGGAGCCCATGAGCCACAGATCCACTGCCCGGGCCGCCTCGCGGCCCTCATGGATCGCCCACACCACGAGCGACTGGCCCCGCCGCAGGTCGCCTGCCGCGAACACGCCCTCCTGGCTCGTCATGTAGTTGGCGCCGGTCTTCACGTTGCCTCTCGGGTCGAGTTCGAGCCCGAGGTCGGCGATCGGACCCTGCTTCTCCGGCCCCACAAACCCCATCGCGAGCAGGGCGAGCTGGCAGGGCCACTCCTGCTCCGTGCCGGCGATCTCCTTGAACTTCTGCTGGCCTGTGGCCGGATCCTGATACCACTCGATCCGCACCGTCTTGAGGCTCTGCAGTCGGCCCTGGGCATCGCCCACGAACTCCTTCGTGAGGATGCCGAACTCGCGCCGGCAGCCCTCTTCGTGCGACGAGCTCGTCCGCAGCATCTGCGTCCAGAGGGGCCACGGACTCGCAGCCGGCCGCTCCGCCCGCCGCGGATACTTGCCGAGATCGGGCGGCTGCGGAAGCAGCTCGAACTGTGTCAGGCTCTTCGCGCCGTGGCGGTTGCTCGTGCCGGTGCAATCGGAGCCCGTATCGCCGCCGCCGATCACGATCACGTCCTTGCCCTGGGCCGAAATCTGCCCCGGAACCTCGTCGCCGGCGCATTTCTTGTTTTGCTGCGGCAGGAACTCCATCGCGTAGTGCACGCCCGCGAGGTCGCGGCCCGGAATCGGCAGGTCGCGGCCGAGCGTGGCACCGCCGGTGAGGACGATCGCGTCGTACTCATCCCGCAATGACTGCGTGCTGACATCAGTCCCGACGTTCACGCCGCAGCGAAACTCGACGCCCTCCGCCTCCAGCTGCTCGATCCGCCGCCACACCCGCCACTTCTCGAGCTTGAAATCGGGGATGCCGTACATCAGAAGCCCGCCCGGCCGATCGGCCCGCTCGAACACTGTGACCAGATGGCCGGCGCGATTCAACTGTTGCGCTGCGGCCAGTCCTGCGGGCCCGCTGCCCACGACGGCCACCCGCTTGCCTGTCCGCACCGACGGCGCCTCGGGCACCACCCAGCCCTCGTCGAACGCCTTGTCGGCGATCGTCATCTCGATCTGCTTGATCGCGACGGGATCCTCGTTGATGCCGAGCACGCAAGCCGCCTCGCAGGGGGCGGGGCAGACGCGGCCGGTGAACTCCGGGAAGTTGTTCGTGGCATGCAACCGCTGGCTCGCCTCGTGCCACTGGTCGCGGTACACGAGGTCGTTGAAGTCGGGAATGATGTTCCCTAGCGGGCAGCCGGTGTGGCAGAAGGGCACGCCGCAGTCCATGCAGCGGGCGCCCTGCACCTTGATCTCCTCCGGGGGCAGGACGGTGAGGAACTCGTTGTAGTGCTTGAGGCGGTCGTCGACCGGCGCGTAGCCGCTCACCTTCCGCCCGTACTTCATGAACCCGCGCGGCTCACCCATGGACCTTCTCCTCCTGCTGACGTGCTTCGTGCCGTTCCTGTTCGGCGAGCCGGCGGAGTTCCGCCAGCGCCCGCTTGTAATCGGTGGGCATGACCTTGACGAAGCGTGACTGCTCCGTCGTCCAGCCGTCCAGGATCGCCCGGCCGCGGCTGGACCCGGTATGGGCCACGTGCTTCTCGATGCGGCCCCGGACGTAGGCCACGTCCCCGTCGTCGAGCGGCTCCAGCTCCACCATCTCCATGTTGACCCGGCTGCGGAAGGTGCCGGCCGCGTCCCAGACGTAGGCGATGCCGCCGCTCATGCCGGCCGCGAAGTTGCGGCCGGTCTCGCCGAGGATCAGCGCCCGGCCTCCGGTCATGTACTCGCAGCCGTGGTCGCCCACGCCCTCGACGACCGCCTCGGCGCCGGAATTCCGCACGCAGAACCGCTCGCCGCAGATGCCGCGGATGAAGATCTCGCCGCTGGTGGCACCGTAGGCCACCACGTTCCCGGCGATCACATTGTCCTCCGCCTTGAACAGGCTCTCGGGCACCGGCCGGACGATCACGCGGCCCCCCGACAGTCCCTTGCCGCAGTAGTCGTTGACGTCGCCCACCACCGTCACCTCCACGCCCGGCACGCCGAAGGCCATCAGGCTCTGGCCGGCGGTGCCGGTGAACACGATGCGGATCGTGCCGTCGGGCAGGCCGCCCGCCCCGTGCCGCCGCGTGACCTCGCTGGAGAAAGCGCAAAAATCCGCTGATCAAAGCCGACCTGATGACGGGCATAAACCGGTTCAGGGCCGAT
>RFUD01000225.1 GCA_009923125.1 Planctomycetia bacterium | reverse complement strand
CCGCCGTGCGTCGCCTCCCAGACCGTGATCGCCTCGACGAGGGCCGCGTTCGTCGGCGCGACCGCCTCGACCGCGGGGACGATGCCGGCTTCGCGGAGTGTGGCCGAAATGACAGGGCTCATGCTGGCCACGCGGCAGGCCCGCATCCTCGGTCCCAGCAGCCGCACGGCGGACTCGGCGATGAACGAACTGGTGACGGTGATCCAGTCGATGCCCGCCCTGTCGATCGCGGCCAGTGTCTCCGGATCGATCGCGTCGAGCGGCTGGGTGGCGTAGGCGGGCACCTCGGTGACATCATGACCGAGGGCCTCGAGACCGCATCGCATGGCATCGCGTCCGCGGTTGGCCCGCACGAGCAGGACCCGTCCCCGCCGCATGGTGTCCCCGAGGGCGGCCACGATCCCCTCGGAGCGGTGCTCCTCCGGCACGAGGTCGCAGCGGATGCCGTGCAGCGCGGCCTCCCGCGCCGTTGCCGGTCCGATGGCCGCGATCCGGGCGGTGCCCACACGGCGGATGTCGTGGCCCGCATGACGCAGCCGCTCGCAGAACGCCCGCACCCCGTTCACGCTGGCGAACACGATCCAGTCGAACGTGTCGGCGACGCGGATCGCGGCGTCGAGCGGCTCCCAGGACGACGGCGGTCCGACGCGGATCACCGGCACCTGCACCGCCGCGCCACCGTGGGCAGCCACCAGCATCGCCAGTTCGGCCCCCTGCCCCGCGGGCCGCGTGACGACCACCGTGCGGCCGGCGAGGCCGCTTGAACCCCCCGCCACCGCCGCCTGACCGGCGACATCCCCCACGATCACGATCGCCGGCGCCGGCCACCGGCAGCGGTCGAACTCGACGCGGCAGCCGGCCAGAGTCGTGACGCAGAGCCGCTGATCGGGCCACGAGCAGCGACTGATCACCGTCACCGGCGTGTCGGCCGGCTTGCCGGCCGCGATGAGACTGCTCGACCAGGCCTCGATCTGCTCCACACCCATGTAGATCACGAGCGTTCCGGGCAGTCTGGCCAGGGCCGTGAAGTCGAGCGACGCGTCCTTGTCGCAGGCTTCGTGGCCCGTGAGGAACGTCACGCTCGAGGCCGCCGCGCGACTCGTCAGCGGCACGCCGGCGGCGGCCGCCGCCGCCACGCCGGGCACGATCGCGAACGGGATGCCGGCCTGACGCAGAGGTTGCTGCTCCTCCGCCAGCCGGGCGAACATCGCGGGGTCGCCCCCCTTGAGCCTGACGACGAGCCGATGCCGGCCGGCGAGATCGACCAGGAGCCGGCCGATGGCGATGCCCGCGTCCTCCTCGGCCGACCGGGGCCGCGGCGCCGGGATGCGGGCGGGCGAGTCGCCGGCGACGGCCAGCACCGCCTCGGGAACGAGCGTGTCGTGCACGATCACGTCCGCCTGCCGCAGACACTCCGCGGCGCGAAGCGTGAGGAGTTCCGGGTCGCCGGGCCCGGCACCCACGAACACGACCCGCCCCCTCTCCGCGTCTGACGCGGGGGCCGGGGGCGGGGGTACGGTGTTTGAGGGCGGCGGCACGGTCACTACACTCAAGGCTCGTCGTTCCCCGCATCATACCCGGCGGAACGGTCGCCCCCGACCGCTCCACGGCCCACCGTCATTCGCCATGCCGAACGAGTCTCCCGCGGCCGCCTCGACCCCCGGGAACGGGCCGGTCGCCCCGACGACGGCCCAGCTCTCACCGGCCGAGCGGTCGAGGCTGTCCCAGTGCTTCCAGCGGGGCAACCAGAATGCCGCCACGAACCTCGACTACGCCATCGAGATGTTCTCGCAGTGCGTGCTCGGGGATCCCGGCAACGCCGTCTACCTGCAGAGCCTGCTGGCCGTCCTGCGGAAGAAACACGGGGCGAAGAAGGCGGCCGGCCTGAGCGGCCTGTGGCCGATATCGAAGGCGGGGGGGCTGAAGAAACTGGCTGAAAAGGCACAGTGGCGCGAGGTCATCCGGCAGGGCGTCGATGTCCTGAAGGGCAACCCCTCGGATCATCTCGTGCTCCTCGCGATCGCGGACGCCTGCGGCCAGTTGCAGCTTGCGGACGCCCAGCGGGTGTATCTCAAGAGCGCGCTCGACGTGGTGCCGGCCGACGCGGAGGTGAATCGCCAGTGCGCGCGGTTCCTCGCGAATCATGGTGAGTTCGACCAGGCGATCGCCTGTTGGGTGCGCGTCGCGAACGTGAAGGGGCTGGCCGACGAGGCACAGCGGGAAATCGCCCGGCTGCAGGTCGAGAAGACGATCGTCGCCGGGCATGGCATGACCGGCCGCACGGCCCCGGCGGGGGCGAAAGCGCCGGCCGGCGCGGGGCAGGCCCCGGCGCAGCCCGTGGATCGGATCGCCACGCTGCGACAGGCGATCCGGGACAAGCCCGCGGAGATCGAGGCCTATCTCGAACTCGCCGACCTCCTCGAGCGGGACGCCGACGTCGGCGAGGCCGAGGCGGTCCTCCTCAAGGCCCTCGCGGCGTCCGGGAACGACCTCAAGGTGCGCGAGCACGTCGAGGACCGGCAGTTGCGGTGGGCGCGGCATCGCGTCCACGTGGCCGAGCAGCGGGTCCAGGCCGAGGACACGCCCGCGCACCGGGACACGCTCGACCGGCTCCGGGCGGCGTTGCTGAAGCACGAGGTGGAGATCTACTCCGCCCGCTGCGCCCGGTATCCCGAGAACCTGACCTGGCGATACGAGCTCGCGATGCGGCTCAAGGCGGCGGGCAACCACGTGGAGGCGATCAGGCACTTCCAGGACGTGCTGCAGGAACCGAGGCGCAAGGGAGCCGTGTCGCTGGAGCTCGGAGAGTGCTTCCAGAAGATCAAGCAGTATCAGCTCGCCATGCAGAATTACACGGTCGCCGTCGACACGCTGACCGACCGCGAGATCGAGCTGCGGAAGCGGGCCCTGTACCGGGCCGGTGTCCTGGCGGCGGGGCTGGACGACAGGGACGCGGCCCGAAAATACCTTGCCACGCTGGCCGGACTCGACTTCGGATACCGCGACGTGGCCCAGCGGCTGGACAAACTGGCTCCGGGAAAAGATAACAGGCCGTCCGGCTGAGGCGTCGTGTCCACGGCCCGCCCGCCTGCAGAGCAACCTTCGTCACCCCTCTCGAGGAATCGGAATGCCCCATTCGGTCAGCGCCAAGAAGCGACTCCGCCAAAACCTCCGCGCTCGCGAGCGGAACCGGGCGATCAAGTCGGAGATCAAGTCGGAAATGAAGAAGGTGCTGGCGTCGCTGACCAGCGGTGACGTGGCTGCGGCCCGCGAGCACTTCAAACTCGTGGCCCGCAAGGCCGATCGGGCCGCCGCCAAGAGGACCATCCACCCGAATCGGGCGGCCCGGCTGAAGTCGAGGCTCTCGGCCCGTGTGAAGGCCGCGGCGGGCGGCGCCTCCACGAAGGCGACGAAGGCTGCGAATACCAAGAGCGAGGGCTGATCGGCTGCGGGGCTCACGCCTCCCAGACGATCCGCCCGGCTTCGAAGACCGGCCCCTCGATGCAGGTGCGACGGTAGTCCCAGGTTTCGCCGTTCGTGTCGTTCGCGGCGTCGGTGTCGCGGACCCGTGCGACGCAGGTGAAGCAGATGCCGATGCCGCAGGCCATCGGCGCTTCGAGCGACACGTGACAGCCGAGCCGCCGTCCGGCCGCCCAGCGAGAGACCGCGGCCATCATGGCTTCCGGGCCGCAGCACGCCACGTGGGTCTCGCCGGGGACCGCGGCCGGAGCCGGGAGTGCATCGAGCAGGTCGATGACGGTGCCGCGCCGTCCCAGCGACCCGTCGAGCGTCGCCAGGTGCACCTCGATGCCCGCCGCGCGAAAGTCGTCGAGGCCGCCGAACATCGCCGCCGTGCGGGCTCCCCAACAGAGCGTGACCCGGCGGGCGACCGCCGCGTCGCCGGACATGGATCGGTCGAGCCGCTCCCGACCGAGCGCCAGCAGCGCCGTCTGGCCGATCCCGCCGGCCACGAGCAGCAGGTGGGCTGAATCCGGCACGCCGCTGAAGCCGTTGCCGAGGGGGCCCCAGACCACGACCTCGCCGCCGGCGGCGACGTGCTGCAACGCCGACGTGAACTTCCCGTGCACCAGGTACACGAAGTCGGCGTAGCGGCGCTCGCCGGCCGGACCGTGCGGTTGCACGTCGTCCGCGGAGCGGAACGTGTCGTAGAAGGCCAGCGGCCTGGCGAGCAGCGGATCGGTGCGATCGGCGAGCCGGAGCATCGCGAACTGCCCCGGCCGTGCCGCCGCCGCGATCGAAGCACAGTCGAGGCGGATGCGGAACGTACGGTCGGCGATCCGGCGATTGAACACCACGCGGGCCGACAGATAGTGGGCGGAATCGGCGAAGCAGGATGCGAGGGGATTGTCCATGCGTGTCTGGCGCACGCCGCATGGGGCGGTCGATTCATGATCGCCGCCGGCGGCTTAGTCGCGTCGCTTTCTCCATGCGGAAGCCTTGCCGGGACGTTTGCGGGGACGGGGCGCGGGCCGCGGGGGAC
>RFUD01000224.1 GCA_009923125.1 Planctomycetia bacterium | reverse complement strand
GGCGTCGGCGTCGTCGAGCCGGAACAGGCGGGCGAGGATGCCGCCGTACACCCGGTAGGCCACGGCCAGCAGGAGGGCGCTCGGCACGAGGATCGCAAGCAGGCTCATCGGAGCTCCCTGATCACCGCCACGGAACTTCCGCCGGGCGCGGCCGCCGGGCCTTTCGGCCCGCCGCGAATTCCACCATCATGGTCGATGCGTTCGATCCATACCACCGTGAGCCCGAGGAGTGGCCCCCATGGCGTCAGCGACCGTCGAAAACCTGATCATCATCGGCAGCGGCCCGGCTGGCTGGTCGGCGGCCACCTATGCCGCCCGGGCCCAACTCCGGCCGCTGGTCTACGAGGGGGCGATCACCGAGAAGAACCGCATGGCCGGCACGCTTCCGCTCGGCCAGCTCGCGCTCACCAGCGAGGTGGAGAACTACGCGGGCTTCCCTGCGGGCAACCTCGGGGCGTTCCTCGACTCGGCCCTGCCGCCGGAACGGCGGATGATGATGCCGCCCCACGAGGGCCACGGCGTCACCGGCCCGGAGCTGATGGAACTCATGCGGCAGCAGGCGGTGAACTTCGGCACCCGGATCGTCACCGACGACATCGTGAAGGTCGATTTCTCGAAGCGTCCGTTCCAGCTTCAGCCCGCCGACGGACCGGCCGTCTTCGCCCGCTGCGTGATCGTGGCCACCGGTGCGAGTGCCAACTGGCTTGGCCTCCCGAGCGAGGAGCGGTTCAAGAACCGGGGCGTGAGCGCCTGCGCCGTGTGCGACGGTGCGCTGCCGCGGTTTCGCAACCGGGAGCTGGTGGTGGTCGGCGGGGGCGATTCCGCCGTCGAGGAGGCCACCTACCTCACGAAGTTCGCGAGCACCGTGCACCTGGTCCACCGCCGTGACGCGCTGCGGGCCTCGAAGATCATGGCTCAGCGGGCCCACGACGACCCGAAGATCCGGATCCACTTCAACACCGCCCTGGCGGAGGTGCTCGGCGACGACGCCAAGGGCGTGACCGGCGTGCGGCTGGAAAGCACCACGGAGAAGGGGACGGAGACGACGCTCGACGTGGCGGGCGTGTTCCTGGCGATCGGCCATACTCCGAATACGGTCTTCCTCGACGGCCAGCTCGAGCTGACGCCGAAGAAATACATCGTGTGGAAGAAGCACTTCCGCACGGAGACGAGCGTGGAGGGCGTGTTCGCGGCGGGCGACGTGGCCGACGACTACTACCGCCAGGCGATCTCGGCCGCCGGCACCGGCTGCATGTCGGCCCTCGACGCCGAGAAACTGTCCGCCTGCCCGCCACGCGGGCCATCGACCACGCTGGCCTTTTCGCCACCCGCGGGCGGATCGTGAGGCCATGGCTGCGACCCTGCCACCGATCGACGCCGCCCTCGACCTTCACCGGCAGGGCCGGCGAACGGAGGCGGAGCGCATCTATCGCGACATCCTCGCCATCGAGCCGCTGCACCGCGACGCCCTCCACCTCCTTGGTGTCGCCGCCTACCAGGAGGGTCGTCACGCCGAGGCCCTCGATCTGATCCGGCGGGCGATCTCGCTCGACGGCAGCCACGCCACCTTCCACAACAGCCTGGGGGCGGTCCACCAGGCGCTCGGCGACCTGCCGGCCGCGGTGGCCGCCTACCGGACGAGCCTCCTGCTCGACATGGACCATGCCGACGCCCATGGCAACCTCGCCCTGGCCCTCCGCCAGATGGGCCACCTCGCCGAGGCTGCCGCGTGCCTGCGACGGGCGGTGCAACTCAAGCCCGGCGATCCCATCCTGCTCAACAGCCTCGGCGTCTCCCTGCGGGCGGTCGGGAGCGTCGCCGAATCGATCGACTGCTACCGCCGCGCCCTCGCGGCCCGCGAGGACTTCTGGGAGGCCCACAGCAACCTCGGCAATCTGCTCAAGGACCAGTGCCGGTTCGACGAGGCGCTCGTGCATTACCGGCGGGCCATGGAACTGGCCCCCGACAAGCCGATCATCCGGAGCAATCTGCTGTGTGCGCTCCAGTACCGGGCCGGAACCGGGCCGGGCGACCTGGCCGCCGCGCATGCCGAGTTCGAGCGGGCCTTCGGCGAGCCCCTCCGGACCTCGTGGCGGCCGCATGGCAACGATCCCGATCCGGAACGGCCGCTTCGCATCGGCTTTCTGTCGCCCGACCTGCACCGGCACCCGGTCGGATACTTTCTCGTCGGCGTGCTGGAACACTTCGATCCCGCGGAGGCGATGGCGTTCTGCTACAGCACGTCCGCCACCCCCGACGACCTCACCGCCCGCCTGCGGGCCCGAGCGACCTGGCGGGACGTCCAGCCGCTCTCCGACGCCGCGATCGCGGACCTGATCCGCACCGACGCGATCGACGTGCTGTTCGATCTCGCCGGACACACGGGCAACAACCGGATCCTCGTGCTCGCCCGCAAGCCGGCGCCGGTCCAGATCACCTGGGCGGGCTACGTGGGCACGACGGGGCTGGCTGCGATCGACTACCTCTTGGCCGACCGGCACGAGGTCCCACCCGGCGCCGAACGACACTACCGCGAACGGGTGGTGCGGATGCCCGACGCCTATGTCTGCTACGAGGCTCCGCCGGCGCCCCCGGTCGGTCCCCTGCCGGCGCTGGAGCGTGGGCACGTGACGTTCGGGAGTTTCTCCAATCCCGGGAAACTCGGCCCGCAGGTGGCGGCCCCATGGGCGAGGATCCTGCGGCTCGTGCCCGGCTCGCGACTGCTGCTGAAGTACAAGGGGCTCGACGACCCGGTGCATGCGGACCGCATCACCGCGATGTTCGCGGAGCAGGGGATCGATCGGGATCGACTCACGCTCGAGGGCGATGCACCGCAGTCGGAACTCCTCGGTCACTACGACCGCATGGACGTCGCCCTCGACCCGTTTCCCTACGGCGGCGGAGTGACGACGCTCGAGGCCCTGTGGATGGGCGTGCCGGTGGTCACCTGCCCGGGCGACACGTTCGCCGGCCGCCACGCCCTCACGCACCTCTCGGCCGTGGGCCTGACGGAGACGATCGCCCGCGATCTCGACCACTACGTCGAACGGGCGGCGACACTGGCCGAGGATCTGTCCGCACTGGCAGCCCTCCGCGCCGGCCTCCGACAACGGATGGCCGCATCTCCGGTCTGCGACGCGCGGCGGTTCACGGCGCACCTGCACGGCGTGCTCCGCGGCATGTGGCACGAGTGGGCGACCGGCCGCGTGCCAGGTGTCGCCCAGCCGACATCTGCCTGAAATCCCCAGCTTTCCGGCATCATCACGCCGCGCGACGGAATTCCGCCGGACCGCCCCCGGGCCTCCGGCGAAGATGGATTGTCAGGAAACATTCTTGAAACCAAAACCGGCAGGCTGCCCTGGCCGTCAAGGATGACCAGCCGATCGCAGGCAGAGGCGATCGGCCACACGCAAGGAACGGCGGATGTCGCAGGGATTGCGCGGCGGGAGGTGGGTTCGCGGTGCGGGTTCGCGGCGGCTTGCCGGGGCATCGCTCGGCTCGCCGGAACGGCTCGAAAGCCGGGTCGCGCTCTCGGTGAGCCAGCCCCTGGCGGCGTTGCCGCCGTCGCTCGGCGACCTGCTCTCTCCGGCCGCGATCTCGAGCGATCCCGGCACGACCTCGCAGTGGTCGCTCGACGCGATCTCCGCGACGCAGGCGTGGGACGTCGCCACGGGATCGCGGAGCGTCGTGGTGGCAGTGATCGATTCGGGCATCGACTTGGCGCATCCCGACCTCGTGGCCAATCTGTGGACCAATCCCGGTGAGATCGCCGGCAACGGTCTCGACGACGACCGTAACGGCTTCGTGGACGACGTCCACGGCTGGAACTTCGCCGCCAACGACGCCAACGTGCAGGACGGCTACGGCCACGGCACGCATGTGGCGGGCATCATCGGGGCCGTCGGCAACAACGGCGTGGGCGTGACGGGAGTCGCCTGGAACGTCTCAATCATGCCGCTCAAGTTCCAGGATGACCGTGGCGTTGGTTACACCGGCGACGCCATCAAGGCGGTGCAATACGCCACCATGATGCGCCGCGACTACGGCGTGAACGTCGTCGTCATCAACGCCAGTTGGGGTGGCGGCACCGGCTTCTCATCGCTCCTGGAGACGGCGATCCGCGACGCGGGCTCGACAGGCATCACATTCGTGGCCGCCGCCGGCAACAGCGGCGCGAACAATGACGTCGCGACCCGGTATCCCAGCGGCTACGACCTGCCCAACGTGATCGCCGTGGGAGCCTGCGACTCCACCGGATCGCTCGCCGGGTTTTCCGATTATGGCGCGACCTCGGTCGATCTCGCCGCCCCGGGAACGAGCATCTATTCGACGCTCCCCGGCGGCCGATACGGCTGGCTGGCAGGCACGTCGCAGGCGGCGCCGCACGTGACGGGCGCCGTCGCGCTCCTGGCGGCGGCGAGGCCTGGGATCTCGGTCGCCGAGGTGCGCACGGCGATCCTCGGATCGGTCGATCACCTGCCGTCGCTCACCGGCAAGGTGGCCACCGGGGGCCGGCTCAACGCCTTCGC
>RFUD01000223.1 GCA_009923125.1 Planctomycetia bacterium | reverse complement strand
CTCCATCCGCGGATGGAGGATTCGTGCCTCTCGCGATCCTGCGCGGGCTGACCGTCGTCAACGACAACGTGCTGCGTTGGCTCGCCATCGGCCTCGGAAAGAAGGCGGTGGGTGGCGGTGATGTCGCGCTCGTGCTCACGGTCGGCACCGCCGGCTTCGTGTTGCCATTCGTGCTCCTGGCCTGGCTCGCCGGCTGGCTGGCCGACCGCTACCCCAAGCGGGCCGTGATCGTGTGGTGCAAGGCGGCCGAGGTGGTGATCGCGGCCGCGGCGGCCGGCGCGGTGGCCTGGGGCGTCCGGTCCGGCGGCACCGCCCTCGGCCTGCCGGCGGGGCTGTGGCTGCTGCTCGCGACGGTGGCCGTGATCGGCTGTCAGGCCGCGCTCCTCGCACCGAGCGTGATCGGCACGATCCCGGAGACGGTGCCGGCGAACCGGCTCTCGCAGGCCAACGGTGTGTTCGCGGTCGTCACGCTCGCCGCCACGCTGGTGGGCATGTCCGTGGGCAACTGGCTGGCGGACGGCACCGTCGTGCCGCAGCCGGGCGAGCTGCACTCGGCGCCGACCTGGGCCCACGCGGTCCTGCCAGGGGTGGCGCTGGTGGGCCTCGCGCTGGCGGGATGGGCCGCCGGACTGTTCCTCGTGCAGCGACCGGCGGCCGATCCGCGGGCGGCCGTGCCCTGGAACGCGTTGGCCCGCACGTGGTCCGACCTCCGGGAACTGGCGTCGATCCGCGAACTGGCTGCGGCGGCCGCGGGGATCGTGTTCTTCTGGGCGCTGGGGGCCGTGGCTCAACTCAACGTGGACCAGTACGCCACCGAGGCGGGGGCCGCGTCACAGGGGCAGATCGTGCCTCTTCTGGTCGCGCTGGTGGCGGGCATCGGCCTGGGCAGTCTGCTCGCGGGCCGCGTGTCGCAGGCGGGGGTCGATCTGGGGCTCGTTCCGGCGGGCGGCTTGGTGATGGCGGCCGCGTCGTTCGCGCTGGCATGCGGGCCGGCGACGCTGTTCGGCGCCGCGGCCGCCGGCTGGGCGTGGTGGTTCGCCGTGGCGATGCTGTTCACGCTCGGACTCGGGGCGGGCGTGTTCGACGTGCCGCTGGAGGCGGCCTTTCAGGAACGGAGCCCTGCAGCCCGTCGGGGCGCGCTCCTCGCGGCCGTGAACCTGCTCACGTTCGCCGGGATGTTCGCCGCCTCCCTCCTGTATGGCGCGGCGCGGACGCACGTCGGAGCGGCGTCCACTCCCCTGCTCTCCGCCCGGGCCCTGTTCGGGCTGTTCGGGCTGCTGGCGCTCGGCGCGGCCGCTGTCGCGACGTGGGCCGCCCCGCGGGCCGCGCTCAAGCTGCTCGTGCGGGCGATCGTGAATGCCGGCTACCGCTACCGCGTGAAGCACCTCGAGCACCTGCCGGCCACCGGCCCGGTCGTCGTCGTCGCCAACCATCTGTCGTGGCTCGATGGCTTTCTCCTTCCGCTCGCCACCCCGCGGCCGCTGCGGATGGTCGTCTACGGCCCCAACATCCGCGGCCGATTCCTGAGGATGCTCGCCGACCAGTGGAGGTTCATCCTGTTCGACCCGCGGCCGAAGTCGATCGGCCAGGCGCTGAAGGCGATCCAGACGGGCCTGGCCGACGGCGACGCGATCGGCATCTTCTGCGAGGGGGGCATCTCCCGCACGGGCCAGATCCTCGGGTTCAAGCGGGGGCTCGAGTGGCTCCTCGAGCGGGTCGAGGCGCCCATCCTCCCGGTGCACATCGACGGCCTGTGGGGCAGCACGCTCACGTTTTCCGAGGGACGGTACTTCACGAAGCGGCCACGGTTGTTGTTCCCCGACGGCTTCCGTCGCCCACTGACGCTGCGGTTCGGCACGCCGTTGCCGGTCGGCGCCCATCCGAACGAGGCCCGCCTCGCGCTCCAGGAGCTCGCGGCGGTGAGCGTGCGCGAGCGGATGCTCGCCGCCCGCGCCGTGCCGCCGGTCGGCGCGAGCCGAGCCGCCTGGGCCGCCCATGCCGCCACCGCAGAGGCGTTCGACGGCGCCTGCCTGGTGCGCCGCGACGATCGGCTGGTCGCCTCGCTCGCAGCCGGCGACCCGCTGCACGAGTCGCTCGGTCTGCATGCCACGCACCTGCTCGGCATCGAGGCCCGCGGGATCGCCGCGTCGGGCACGGCCGCCGAGATCGCCCGGGCGCTCGCGGCGGCGAAGGCGACGATCTGGCTGGCGCGCGTCGAGCAGGTCGAGGCTCTTGCCGCGGCGGTTGAAGCGGCTGAGGCGGACGCGGGCTTCGCGGCGCGTCTGTGCGTCGTCGTGATGCCGATCGCCTCCTCCAGCGAACTGCCGCGGGCCCGCGCGGCGAGCGACCGCTTCAAGGCCGCCTGCGGCGTCGAGCCCGTCGTCGCCTACGCCCCGCCCGCAGCCGCCGGGCTGGTGGCGATGAACACGCCGCCGGCGCGGATCACGTGGGATCACGAGGCGATCTGCAAGCCCGAGACCGTGGGCCGGGTGATCAACGGCGTGGTGGTGTGGCCGCATGCAGCCGATCGAGCCCGCCTCGGCCTGCCGGCACTTCCGGAGCCCCCTGCCCTCGGCGAATCATCGCGGACGCTGGCGATCGGGGCCACGTTCGCCGGTGGTCTGGGTGACGCTCCGCGGGCCGTGCTTCTCGCGGAGGCGTTCGACGTCGACGGCGACGGCTTCCTCGTGCCACGGCAGGCGTGACCGGTCGGCCGCGTCTCCGGCCGTCCCCGGCGTTTTCGCAGAAACCATTGGTCGCGGGCCGCGGCTTCGGTATCCTTCGAAGGAGTCGCACCCGTAGCTCAATTGGATAGAGCATCGGTCTACGGAACCGAAGGTTGAAGGTTCGAGCCCTTCCGGGTGTATTCGGAGTGAACCTGCCGCCTGGATGGCGGCATTTCTCTGGGGAGGCGCCGGCTTCGGGCTCCCCGTGCTCCATCGCCGGTCAGGAGGGCAGCTGATATCGCCCGCAATCGGAGCCGGCGGTAGGCATGCTCGCCTCCGGTCGTGTTGAGAGTACAGGACTCGTGGGTTTTGATCAGGCGCCGATAGTCCTCAACGACTCCCTTCGTCTGCGCGTGCCCACCGACCGACTCCGCCGAAACTTCTTTGCGCCTACGAGTTGGGGAGGCGAGGGGCTGCCCCTGCCGTTGAGACGGCGTATGTGACCAGCGGAGCCATGGATGGCGCAGCGCAGGCACATCCGAGTGAGCGAAGGCCACGAGGGCCGCAGCGAACGTCCGGCGAGACGGTACGGGGCTGCCCCGAGCCGGCGCGCGTCCGAATCGGGCTTGGGGCATTCGGGCGAGCATCGTTACGCTCTCGGGCATGGAACGTCCGTCCAGCACCGTGCATCGCGTCGTCGGGTTCGATCCGGGGCTCAATGTCACCGGCTATGGCGTCGTCGAATGCGATGGGCCGCGGGTGCGGCTCGTCGAGGCGGGCACCGTGCGGTCGAAGGGCGAATCGCTCGAGGAGCGGCTGCACACGATTCATGCCGGCGTGAGCGAGGTGATCGCCGCGCTCAAGCCGACGGCGATGGCGATCGAGCAGGTGTTCTCGCACGCCAAGTTTCCCAAGACGGCGATCCTCCTCGGCCACGCCCGGGGCGTGATCTGCCTGGCGGGCGTGCAGGCCGGGCTCGCCGTGCACCACTATCTGCCAAATCGCGTGAAGAGCACGCTCACAGGCAGCGGCCACGCCGCCAAGGAGCAGATGCAGGCCGCCGTGCAGCGGGAACTCGCCCTCGCCGCGCGGCCCGAGCCGGCCGATGCGGCCGATGCCCTGGCCGTGGCCCTCGCCGACTACCACCTGCGGCTCCGGCCATTGTTCTTCGGCACCACGATCGTGCGCGTGCAGAGCGCCCGACACTGACAGGCATTCGGCCCCAGGAAACGCTCGCGATGATCACGAAAATCTCCGGCACGGTGGACCGCGTCGACTCGACCGGCAACGCGATCGAACTGGCCGTCGGCCCGGTCGTCCACGAGGTGCTCGTCACGGAACTCGTGCGACGCGGCCTGCAGCAGAAGCTCGGCCAGCCCGTCACGCTCCACACGCTCGAATATCTCGAGGGCAACCCCACGCGCGGCAACATGGTGCCGCGGATCGTGGGCTTCCTGACGGAAGTCGAGCGGGAGTTTTTCGAACTGATCTGCGAGGTCGACGGCGTGGGCGTGCGCAAGGCGTTGCGGGCGATCATCCGGCCCGTAGGCGAGATCGCGGCGGCGATCGACGAGCAGGATGTGAAGTTGCTTGCCACGCTGCCCGGCATCGGTGCCGCCACCGCCGAACGCATGGTGGCGAAGCTGCGCCGGCGGATGCCGAAATTCGCCCTCCTCGTGGCCCGCGACGCACCGGGCGAGGCCGTCGCCGGCGACGTGCTCTCTGAAACCTTCGAGGTGCTGCGCTCGCTCGGCCATTCCGACTCCGACGCCCGCCGCCTCACCGACGCCCTGCGGCAGGAGAAGAAGAAGCCCAAGGACGTGCAGGAAGCCCTGGAAGCGATCTACCGCCAGATGCACAAGCCCCGCGCGGGGTGAGCGCTGCGCCGGCTTCGGGCTCCCCGTGTCCCGTTCGCCGGACGTTCGCTGCG
>RFUD01000222.1 GCA_009923125.1 Planctomycetia bacterium | reverse complement strand
AGGGAAGGCATGACAGGCTGGAGCCTGTCGGACGGCAAGCGAGACGCTTGCCCCACAGGACGGCAATCGCCGTGCCGAACGATTACCAGGATGGGCGCAACGAACGTCCGGCGAAATGGTACGGGGCAACCCCGAGCCGGGTTGGGCGAGTCGACACGTGGCCCGTGTCGGCACACGTCGCTCTTTTCCGCCAGCCGGTATGATCGCCGCATGCCTGCCGCTGCGACCGCCCCCGTGCCCGATCTCACCGGGAAGTCGGTGTGGGTGATCGACACGCTGTCGCGGGTCTATCAACTGTTTCACGCCCTGCCCGAAATGACGTCGCCGCAGGGCACGCCCGTCGCGGCGGTGTACGGGTTCACCCGCGACCTGCTCGACGTCGTGGAGAAGAAGAAGGCCGACTACCTGTTCTGCGCGCTCGACGCCCCCGGGCCGACGTTCCGGCACGAGAAGTTCGAGGCCTACAAGGCGAACCGGGCCGAGATGCCCGCCGACCTCGTGCCGCAGGTGCCGCTCGTGCGCCGGCTGCTGGAGGTGATGGGGATCCCGTGCCTCGAGATGCCGGGCTACGAGGCGGACGACGTCCTCGCCACGCTCGCGCGACAGGTGACGGAGCAGGGGGGGCAGTGCGTGCTGGCGACGTCCGACAAGGATGCCCGGCAATTGCTCTCCGACCGGGTTCGGCTGCTCAACCTGCGGACGAATGCATTTCTCGGCCCCGAGGAACTGCGGCAGGAGTGGGGCATCCGGCCGGACCAGGTCGTGGACTACCTCTCGCTCGTGGGCGACTCGGCCGACAACGTGCCGGGGGTGCCGCTGATCGGGCCCAAGATCGCATCCGAACTGCTGCAACGGCACGACACGCTCGACCACGTCCTCGCGCACCCCGATGTCGTCTCCGGCAAGAAGCGGCAGGAAAACCTGCGTACGCATGCCGAGGTGGCCCGCGCCAGCCGCGAACTGGTGCGGCTCGATGCCGACGTGCCCGTCGCCGTGCCGTGGGAGGCGGGACGGCTCCACGCCTGCGACGCCGCCGCCCTGGCGGCGTTTCTCCAGGAGCTCGGCTTCCAGAGTCTGACCACGAAGGTCCGCAAGTCAGGGCCCGCCGCGGCGCCGGCCGCGGCGAACCAGCGGACCATGTTCGACCTCGCCGGCGAGTCGCCGGCCGCGGTCGCGCCCCGGATGGGTGAGACGGTCGGCGACGATGCGGCGCTGGCGGCGGTCGTGGGCCGGCTGCGAGACGCGGGGCCGCTGGCCGTCTGCGTGGCCGTCGCGACGGAGCCCACGTCACCCGGTGCACCGCCCGGCATCGCGCTCGCCACGGCTGACGACGCCGTGTGGATCGGCCGCGAGATCCTCGCCGCACACGACCGACCCGGCACCCGGGCGCTCGCCGACCTGCTCGGCGATGCGACGGTGGAGAAGATCGGCCACGACCTCAAGCGGCAGCGGGTCGCCCTGCGTGCCGCCGGCTACCCGCTCGCCGGCGGCCGGTTCGACACGCTGCTCGCCGCCTACCTGCTCGACGCCGGCGAGCGCAACCACGGCCTCGCGGAGGTCGCGCGGCGGCACGGCGTCGATCCGGGAGCCGGCCCCGACGAGTCGCTCGAACGGCCCGGCGATCAGGCTTTGGCCGTGCAGGCCTGCGACGTCGTGCACCGCCTCCGCGGCCCCCTCGCGGCGGCGCTCGAGACGGCGGGGTTGAGCCGCCTGTTCACCGACGTGGAGGTGCCGCTGTCCGCCGTGCTCGCCGACATGGAGATTCGCGGCGTGCGCATCGACCGCGCGACGCTGGAGTCGCTGTCGGCGGAGTACACGGGCCGGCTGACCGCGCTCGAGTCCGAGATCCACACCCTCGCCGGCCACGCCTTCTCGATCGCCTCGCCGCAGCAGGTGCGCGGCGTGCTGTTCGACGAGCTCGGGCTGCCGGTGGTCAAGCGGACGAAGACCGGGCCGAGCACCGACGCCGAGGTGCTCGAGGAACTCGCGCCGCTCCATCCGCTCCCGGCGAAGCTGCTGGAGCACCGCAAGTACGCGAAGCTCAAGAGCACCTACGTGGACGCCCTCCCCGCGCTCGTCTCGCCCGCGACGGGTCGGATCCACACCACGTTCAACCAGACGGTCACCGCCACCGGCCGCCTCAGCTCCAGTGATCCGAACCTGCAGAACATCCCGGTCCGCTCGGCCGAGGGGCAGCAGATCCGCGCGGCGTTCCGCCCGGGGGAGCCGGGCTGGCGGTTCGTCGCCGCCGATTACTCGCAGATCGAACTGCGGATTCTCGCCCACCTCTCCGGCGACGCCGCGATGCGGGCGGCGTTCGCGGCCGGCGAGGACATCCACACGCGCACGGCGGCGGCGGTCTACGGCGTCGAGCCCGCGGCCGTGACGGCGGCCATGCGCCGCACCGCCAAGGCGGTGAACTTCGGCATCCTCTACGGCCAGAGCGCCTTCGGCCTCGCGCAGGCGCTCTCGGTTCCCCAGCCCGAGGCCGCCGCGTTCATCCAGGCCTACTTCCGCACCTTCGCCGGCGCCGCGGCGTTCATCGACGAGGTCCTCGACCGCTGCCGCCGCGACGGTCAGGTGACGACGATCCTGGGCCGCCGCCGCACGATCACCGGCGTCCGCGATCGCGCGGGCCGCCGGAACGCGGCCGGGATGCTCGCGCTCTCGCTGCCGGAACGGACGGCGATCAACACGGTGGTGCAGGGCTCGGCGGCCGACCTGATCAAGATCGCGATGCTGGGCGTCGCGCGACGGCTCGAGGCGGAACGGCGCGCGGCGGCCATCGTGCTCCAGATCCATGACGAACTGGTCGTCGAGGCGCCGGCGGAGGAGGTTCCAACCGTGCGCGACCTGCTGCTCACGGAGATGCGCGGGGCGCTCCGCATCGACGTGCCGCTCGAGGTCACGGTGCACGAGGGGGCGACCTGGGCGGAATGCGAGAAGGGGGGGCCGGCATGATCACGATCGGCCTCCAGGGCCGGATGGCGTCGGGGAAATCCGCGGTCGCGGGCCGATTCGGCGCGCTCGGCGGCCGGGTGATCGACGCCGACGCCATCGCCCACGAGGTTCTCGATGAAGCCGACGTGCGGGCCGCGGTCGCGGCGCGGTTCGGCGCCGCCGCGATCGCCGCGGACGGCCGCGTGGATCGCGCGCAGCTCGCGAAGCTCGTGTTCGGGGCGACGCCGGCGCACGCCGCGGCGCTCGCCGAACTGGAGGCGTTGGTGCACCCCCGGGTGCACCAGCGGATCGAGCGGGCGCTTGCCACCATCCGGGAGACCGATCGCGGCGACACCGCCGCCCGCGGACCGGTGGCCGTGCTCGACGTGCCCCTGTTGGTGAAGGCGGGCTGGGACCGGGTCTGCGACGCGATCGTGCGGCTGGAGTGTGAGGATGGGGTGAGGCGCGAACGGCTCGCCCGCCGCGGCATCAGCGCCGAGCAGCAGGCGGCCCGCGACGCCGCGTGGGAGTCGCAGCAATCGCGTTCGCCGGCCGGTTCCCCGCCGCCCGGCCGCCGGCCGAAGACGTTCAGCGTGGATACCTCGCGGGATCTGGCCTATACTCACGCCCAGGTCGATCGTATCTGGCACACGCTGACTGGCCGCTAGGCTCCGGTGAGGCAGACGCGACGACTTCGGTGTCGGCCCCGCCGCACCGCCCGTCCGGCCCGTTCCCCGCGGCTTTTCTTCCCACCTTTCCCGTTCGCGCCGGCCCGCCACACCCGCGGGCCCGGAGGTCCGTATGCCCACCGAACCAGACCGTCCCGACGATCCGCTGGCCGGGGAACCGATGTCGATCGCCGAAGAGATCGCCGAGGAGGTCCGGCTCGAGGACCAGGAGACGACCGACCGCTACGAGTCGCTGAAGAAGGGCGACACGCATATCACCGAGCTGCAGAAGCTCTCGATGGCCGAGCTCATCGAACTGGCCCGTAAGGAACAGATCGGCGACGTCGCCGGGGTGAAGCGGCACGACCTCGTGTTCCGCATCCTCAAGGAGCGGGTGAAGCTCAACGGCCTGATGTTCGGCGAAGGGACGCTGGAGATCCTCCCGGACGGCTTCGGCTTCCTGCGCAGCCCCGACTACCACTACCTCTCGTGCCCCGACGACATCTACGTCTCCCCGAGCCAGATCCGTCGGTTCGGCCTGCGCAACGGCATGAGCGTGGCCGGCCAGATCCGGCCGCCGAAGGAGAGCGAGCGCTACTTCGCCCTGCTCCGCGTGGAGGCCATCAACGGCGAGGACCCCGCCAAGCTCTCGTCGCGGGTGTTCTTCGACGAGTTGACGCCACTGCACCCCGACGAGCGGATCGTGATGGAGACGACGGCGGAGGAACTGTCCACGCGCGTCATCGACCTCGTCGTGCCGATCGGCTTCGGCCAGCGCGGCCTGATCGTCAGTCCGCCCCGCGCGGGCAAGACGATCCTGATGCAGAAGATGGCCCGCGCGGTGCTCGCCAATTACCCCGAGGCCTACGTCTTCATGCTGCTCATCGACGAGCGGCCCGAGGAGGTCACCGACATGGAGCGGCAGGTGCAGGGGCCGTCGTGCGAGGTGATCAGCTCCACCTTCGACGAGAACGCCGCCCGCCACGTGCAGGTGGCCGAGATGGTGAT
>RFUD01000221.1 GCA_009923125.1 Planctomycetia bacterium | reverse complement strand
GCCTGCCCCCAGCCTAGCGCTTGCGTGCCTGGCGCTTCTTCCGCGCAGCCGTGGCGGCGTCTTCCTTCTGCTTGCCGTTCGAGATGAACGGCACGTCGAAGGTGCGCGTGGCCGTGCCGCCTCCCGCCCCTGCCAGTGCAGCCTGGGGCGCAGCAGTCGGCAGGAGGAGCCGCTCCGCGATGCCCCACAGGCTCGAGGCGATGAAATACAAGCAGAGCCCGCACGGCACCTTGAAGAACATCAACGCCATGAAAAACATCATGTACTTCATCACCTGCTGCTGCATCTGGGCCTGCTCGTCCATGGCCGGCGGCATGAACAGCTTCTGCTGCCAGAGAAACAGGCCGATCGTGGCCAGCGGGAACAGGTTGAGGAACGGGCCCAGCCAGCCCTCGGGGGCGGTGAGGAACTGCGGCAGCACCTGCGACCAGTCCCAAAACATGTCGGGGGCCGCGAGGTTCGAGCACCAGCGGATGGCCGAGCTGAACAGCGGCGCCTGCCGCAGCTCGACGTCGGTGGCGAGCGAGCGGTAGAGCCCCATGAAGATCGGGATCTGGATGAACACGAGCAGGCAGCCGCCCATGGGGTTGTAGTCGTGCTTCCGCCACAGCTCCTGCGTGGCCTGCGTGCGTTTCTGCGGGTCGTTCTTGTACTTTTCGGTGATCGCCTTCATCTCCGGCTGCAGGGCCTGCATCTTCTGCGACGCGAGCGCCTGCTTGCGGCTGATCGGAAACATCGCTCCGCGAACGATCACGGTGAGGAGCAGGATCGCGAGCCCGTAGTTGCCGATCACGGCGTGGATCGCGTGCAGGATCGCGACCATCGGCCGGGCCACCCAGCCGAACCAGCCGTAATAAACGAGGTCGTCCATGCGGGCTCCCTCGGCGCCGAACTCCGCCAGCAGTTCCGGCTGCTTCGGGCCGGCGAAGATCCCGTAGCGATGAACGACGGGCACGTCGGGGGCCAGCCGAAGCTGCCGTGACACGAGCCGGCAGGTGACGTCGACGAGCTTCCGACGGGCGGCCGGCGGGATGTCGCCCACGGCGAGGGGCCGCACCTCGTCCAGCGCGGGAGCCTCCGGACCTTCGGCCGCCGGGATCAGGGCGGCGGCGAAATACAGGGCGTCGACGCCGGCGAAGGAGAGCGGCTTCCCGTCGCGGACGGCCGTCGCCGGATGGTCGAGCGCGGCATCGGCGATCTTGAGCCCGCTGACGAGCGTGCTCTGCTCGCCCACGAACCGCATCGCCACGTCGCGGACGGCAAGCGACCCCCAGTCGCGGGCCACGCGGGCGGTGTACCACCAGCCCTCCGTCGGCAGCCCCGTCGGCCCGTCCAACGCGTACCGCACGACCGACTCCCGGCCGCTCGTCGCCAACTCGACGTCGAGTTCGAGGCCGTGGCCCTCGCCCGACGGTTCCGTGACGAGACGGTATTCCTTCGCCACGGTCAGGCCTCCCGGCAGGCGCGTGGTGAACCGCACGCGCGACGCGTCGCTCGTCGGATCCAGTTCCCAATCGCGATCGGCGAGTTCGAGCCCCGGGATCTCCGCCAGCGGCTCGCGCCGCTGCCGGCCATCGAGCGACTCCACCGACAGCCTGAACGAGAGCGGGTCGTGTGGCAGCCCGTCGGGATCTTCCACGACGGCCGTCTTGTGCTCCGGCCGCACGACCTCCAGCGGTCGGCGGACGAGCGTCGCCTCAACGGCCCGCGGACTGCCGGAGCGCACCAGTTCCACCGTGATGGTCTGCCCGGGCTTCGTGGTCGCGAGGCTGCGGAGAACCGCCGCGGGGTCGGGCGTCTCGATGGCACCCACCCGCGCGATCACGTCGCCCGCTTCGATGCCCGCCGCTGCCGCGGGCGTGCCGGCACCCACGACACCGACGCGACACCCACCGGTGGTCGCCTCGAGCGCCAAGTGGCCGAGATATCCCGACCAGTCGTCCTGATCGTGGAACCGCCGGCCGGCGAGCTCGATCCGTTCGACCGCGGCACCGCGGCTGGTGAGCGTGACGAGCATCCGCGCCGGCGCACCCTCCGCCAGCGAGCCGAGCGACCTCCGCACCCTCGGCGCCGCGACGCGATCTACCTCCACCGGCTCGTCGCCCCCGACGTCCGTGCGTGGCTCAATGTCGCCTGTCCCGCGGGCGACCGGCGCGTCGCCAGCGGCTGCGATCGCCGCGTCGGCGGGCATCTCCGGCGGCGCGCCCGCCGGCTTCACGGGCGGCTTCTTCGGGAACAGGACCGCCTGCAGGGCCTGGCTCCCCAGCAGGATCGCGAACGAGATCAGGGCGAACTGGATGTAACGGCGTTCCACGAAGCGAATGTCCTGCGACCGGCGGCGGAGGGGGCGAAAACGCCCAGTATAGGCGGGCGGCGAAAAACCTACCGGCCCTGGGTGAGGCGGTCGCCGAGGAAGTTGTCGAGGTCGGCGATGGCGTGGATCTTCCGGCAGGTGATGTCGAAGGGATACTCGATCCGCCGGAACCGCACCGTGTCATCCTCCAGCACCGCGTAGCAGGCCCGTCGGTCGCCGTCCCGCGGCTGGCCGACCGAGCCGACGTTCACCATCGCCTTCCCCCGGGGCAACTGGATCCGGCACTCCACGGCGTTCACCGCCACGCCCGGGGCGAGAAACTCGGGCGCCTCCGTGAACACGCCCGGGATGTGCGTATGCCCCTGCAGGCAGTAGCGGCCGATGAGTTCGAAGATGTGCTCCATCTTCAACGGGTTGTAGATGTCCTCCGGAAAGACATACTCGTCGAGCGGCCGCCGGGCCGACCCGTGCACGAACAGGAACTCGCCGTCCACGTGGTTGCGTGGCAGCTCGCCGAGGAAGTCTGCGAGTTGGTCGGCCGAATGCCGCGGCAGCCGGTCGTGCTGCTCGAGCTGCACGCGGGTCCAGCGGATCGCCCGCTCGGCCCCGACGTTGAATCCATCGGGGTCGAACAACGCCCCCTGGTCGTGGTTGCCGAGGATGACCACACTGCACCGCTGCCGCACGAGCTTCACGCACTCGCACGGATTGGGCCCGTAGCCGACAATGTCGCCGAGGCAGTAGACGGCGTCGACGCCCTGCCGGTCGATGTCCGCCAGCACCGCCTCGAGTGCCTCGAGGTTGCCGTGAATGTCGCTGATGATGGCCCGCTTCACTCGTGACGACCCATGACGACCTGGGAATTCGGCGGACCGGTGTTGCGCTCGGAAAAAACTGACTCTACGGACGCGGGAAACAGCGGTCAAGCACGCGGCACACCCCGCGTCCGACGCGTCGCCCGCGTTCCCCTCGAGGGCGGCCGCCCATGAAGACGCTCGCCATCGACACCAGCCTGGCGATCGGATCCGTGGCGGCGGCCGACGCCACCCGCACGCTGCAGATCGCCCTGCCCGCCGCCGGCGAGCATGCAAGGCGGATCGGCTCGGCGCTCGTCGCGGCGGCCCGCGGCCTCGGCTGGCCGGTGGGCGACGTGGAACTCGTCGGCGTGGTCCGCGGCCCCGGATCGTTCACTGGCCTGCGGGTGGGTCTGACGGTGGCCAAGGGGATCGCCTGGGCCGCGGAGGCGCCGCTCGTCGGCGTCTCGGGATTCGACGTCATCGCGCGCCGCACGGTGCGGCTGGTCGAGGGCGCGGCCGGGCCGGTGCACGTCGCCTACGACGCCGGTCGCGGCGAGGTGTTCGTGGCGGAAGCCTGCCCGGCGATGGGCGAGCCGACGGGGTTCCGCCTGACACCGCCGCGGCTCGTCGGTGCGGCCGCGTGGGTCGCCGACCTTGCGCCCGGATCGCTCGTCACGGGCCCCGGGCTCGCAGCCCTCGGGGACGCGCTCGTGGCCCGGCCGGACCTCGCCGTCGCCCCGCGCGACGCCTGGCAGCCGACGGCGGAGGATGTCGTCGACGTCGCCCGGCTGCTGCATGCGGCCGGGATGCATGCGCCTCCCGCCGCGCTCGTTCCGGACTACCTCCGGCCTTCGTACGCAGACGAATCGAAGCCGGATTGAGCCCGGGAGGATCCGCCCCGGTTCGCGGGTCTGTCCGGTCCTGCCGGAAGCGGTACGATAGCCGCCGATTCGCGGTGCTTTTCGCCCGCCGACGCCATTCCCCTTCCGACCGCCGATGCAGACCATGCGCCCCATCAAGAAGCTGCTCGTCGCCAACCGCAGCGAAATTGCGATCCGTGTCTTCCGCTCCGCCCACGAACTGGGCATCCGCACCGTCGCGATCTACGCCCACGAAGACCGGTTCGCCCTGCACCGCTTCAAGGCCGACGAAGCCTACCTCGTGGGCAAGCCCGGCGAGCCGCTCCGAAGCTACCTCGACATCGAGTCGATCGTGGCGTTGGCGAAGCAGCGTGACGTGGACGCGATCCACCCGGGCTACGGGTTCCTCTCCGAAAACCCACGGTTCGCGGCGGCATGCGAGCAGGCGGGCATCACGTTCGTGGGCCCGCGTGTCGAGCTCCTCGAGATGCTCGGAGACAAGACGGCCGCCCGTGACCTCGCGAGGCGGGCCGGCGTGCCGATCCTCGCCGGCAGCCCGAAGCCGGTCACGAGCCCGGCCGACGCGCTCACGATCGCGAAGGAACTCGGCTGGCCGGTGATCCTCAAGGCCGCCCACGGCGGCGGC
>RFUD01000023.1 GCA_009923125.1 Planctomycetia bacterium | reverse complement strand
ATCAACGCCGCCACGTCGCGGTCGGGGGCCGGGCTGCACTTCAAGCTGCCGTTCGTGCAGACGGCCAACCGGTTCGAGAAGCGGATCCTCGAATGGGACGGGCCGCCCGGCGAGATGACCACCCGCGACAAGCTGTTCGTCGTGGTGGACACGTTCGCCCGCTGGCGGATCGCCGACCCCTTAAAGTATTTCCAGAGCCTGCGCGACGAGCGCAGTGCCCTCTCACGACTCGACGACATCATCGGCAGCGAGACCCGGAACGTGGTCGCCCGCCACGACCTGATCGAGCTCGTGCGTTCCGACAAGGACCGCAAGCCCGAGCGCGACGCGGCCCTCGTGGATGCCGGCGCGGGCGGCCTGCCGCCGATCCGGTTCGGCCGCGAGGCGCTCGAGAAGGAGATCCTCGCCGCCGCCATGCAGAAGGTGGGCATCTGGGGGATCGAGCTCCTCGACGTGCGCGTGAAGCGGATCAACTACAAGAGCGGCGTGATCGAGAAGATCTACGACCGCATGATGTCGGAGCGGCTGCAGATCGCCGAGCGGTTCCGTTCGGAGGGGGCCGGCGAGGCGGCGAAGATCCAGGGCCGCAAGGAGAAGGACCTCCGGCGGATCGAGTCGGAGGCCTACCGGAAGGTCCAGGAACTTACCGGCGCGGCCGACGCCAGGGCCTCGGAGATCTATGCCCAGGCCTACACGGCCAGCCCTGCGGCGGCGGATTTCTACGCCTTCACCAAGACGCTCGAAACCTACAAAGACACGCTCGGCCGCGATTCGACGCTGATCCTCACGACCGACAGCGACCTGTTCAAGCTCCTCAAGCGGGTCGAGTCCACGAAGTAGGGCAGGCGTCTGCCCGCCGGCCACCGCAGAACCGGCTCCGCAACTTGCCCGCCCCCGTACCGTTGAATGGTCGGGGCAGCACGATACGGAGTTCGTCATGACCGCCACCAGGAAGCGTCCCGCCCACGGCCTGTCCCTGCGGACCGGCGTCGAACAGCTCGAAACTCGCGCGATGATGGCGGCCCAGCCACTCGCCCCCGCCCCGCTCGCCCCCGAGTCGATCAACGGCTGGGGGAACAACGTCGCACATCCCGAGTGGGGGAACGCCGGAGTGGACCTCTTGCGGCTTTCGCCCGCCGCCTACGCCGACGGCGTGTCGGCGCCGTCAGGCGTTGACCGCCCGGGCGCCCGCGCCGTCAGCAACGCCCTGGCCCAGAACCCCGACGGCGGGATCACCAACGATCGCGACTTCTCCGCCTTCGTCTACGCCTGGGGGCAATTCCTCGATCACGATCTGGGG
The DNA here is from genome assembly GCA_009923125.1 of Planctomycetia bacterium. Classification (GTDB taxonomy): domain Bacteria; phylum Planctomycetota; class Planctomycetia; order Pirellulales; family UBA1268; genus RGVT01. Next base: position 11,456 of record RFUD01000023.1, on the reverse strand, counting down.
CTCACCGCCACGGCCTCTCCGCGCGAGGCGTTTTCGATCCCCGTGCCCACGGGCGACCCGTCGTTCGATCCCTCGGGCACCGGCACGATGACGATCCCGATGTCGCGGTCGGCCTACGATCCTCTCACGGGTACCGCTGGCGGCAATCCCCGCCAGCAGACGAACTCGATCACGGCCTTCATCGACGGCTCGCAGGTCTACGGCAGCGATGCCACGCGGGCCGCGGCCCTGCGGACGTTCTCAGGCGGCCAGCTGAAGACGAGCGCGGGCAACCTGCTTCCCTTCAATACCGCAGGCCTCGCCAATGCCAACGACGCCCACCGCGTGGCCGACGACCAGCTGTTTCTCGCCGGTGACGTCCGGGCGAACGAAAACCCCGAGCTGATCGCGCTCCAGACGCTCTTCGTCCGCGAGCACAACCGGCTCGCCGCAGCCGCCGCGGCGAAGCATCCTTCGTGGACCGACGAGCAGCTCTATCAGCAGTCCCGCCGGATCGTGATCGCCGAGTTGCAGGACATCACCTACACCGAGTTTCTCCCCGCGATCCTCGGCGCGAACACGCCGGCCGCCGCGGCCCTGCGGGCCTACGGCGGGTACAAGCCGGCCGTCAACCCGGGCATCGCGACGGAGTTCTCCACGGCCGCCTTCCGGCTCGGCCACAGCATGCTCGGCGACGACCTCCAGTTTCTGGACAACGACGGCACGGCGGTCCGCGAACCGCTCGCGCTGCGCGACGCGTTCTTCAACGCCCCGATAGTCTCCCAGACCGGGATCGACCCGATCCTCAAGTATCTGGCCAGCGACAGGGCTCAAGAGGTCGACACGAAGGTGGTCGACGACGTACGCGACTTCCTTTTCGGGGCTCCCGGGCAGGGCGGCTTCGACCTGGTCGCACTCAACATCCAGCGCGGTCGCGACCACGGCCTGGCCGATTACAACACCGTCCGCGCGGCGTACGGCCTGCCGACGGTGACGAGTTTCGCAGAGATCACGTCCGACCCGGCCGTGCAGGCGTCGCTCGCCTCGACCTACGGCAGCGTCGGCAAACTCGACCTCTGGGTGGCCGGCCTCGCCGAACGGCACCTGCCGGGCTCGAGCCTCGGCGAAACCTTCACCCGAATCCTCGTCGATCAGTTCACGCGGCTCCGCGACGGCGACCGCTACTGGTTCCAGAACGTGCTTCCCGCAACCGTCGCCCGCGAGGTGCGGGCCACGTCGCTGGCCGACATCGTGCGGCGCAACACGGGCCTCACGAACCTGCAGGCCGACGTGTTCTTCTTCAAGGCGTCGATCGGCGGCACGGTGTTCGCCGATCTCAATCGCGACGGCCGGCGGCAGGCGGCCGAGTCGGGGCTGGCCGGAGCGTCGGTCACGCTCGTGAACGCTGCCGGCGCCGCCGTGGCCACCACCACGACGGATGCCTGCGGCACGTACGTGTTCCAGGGGCTCGACCTCGGCGCATACCGCGTCGTGGTGACGCGGCCGGGTGGCGAGACGATCTCGAGCCGGCAGGTGGCGATTACACGTGGTGGCGACCTGCGGGATGTCGCGGTCGCAATCGCGGTCGCTCCGAAGCCGACGACACCGCCGAAGCCCCTGTCCCGTCCGTCGGTCCCGAATGCAACTCGGCCTGGTGCGCCGCCTCGGGCGCTCGCGTTCGCGTCCCTCGCCACACGCGGGGTCGCGCCGACCACGCGACCATAGCCCGTTCCCAGCGGCTGGCGGCACACCGCGGACGTTGGCATACTGCCGGCATTCGTGATCGTTCGCCGGACGCAGGAGGGATCGATGCGTTGTTTCGCGCACTGCTCGGCCATCGCCGTCGCATGGCTCGCCATAAATGTGGCGGGGCTGCCGTCGGCGGCCGCTCATCAGCCCGGCATCAAGGGCCGGCAGCGGCCGGCGAATCCGCCCGAGCTCAAGCGGCTCGAGGCCAAGGCCGAGGAGGTGCGGGACGCGTTCCTCCGTGACACGAACCAGCTCATCAAGTCGTTCGAGGACGTCGGGCAGTACGAGCGGGCAAAGGTGCTTCTCGAGGCACTCCAGAAGCTCGACCCCGAGAACGACGTGGTGAAGACGAAGCTGACCGAGCTCAACGACCGGATCCTCGACGCCGGTGAGATCGAGGTGAACCTCGATCTCGGGAAGTCATGGCAGCCGATCGGGGCGGTCGAGAAGGGCCGACCGCTGCGGATCCAGGTCTCGGGCGACTACAAGCTCGTCACCAGCATCGAGGCCGGCCCGGACGGCGCACCGAGTGCCAACCCCGCCGAGGATCTGATCCCGCACGTCCCGTTCGGGGCGGTGATGGGCGTGGTGGCCGACGCCGACACGACGAACCGATCTCCCGACAAGCAGCCGCGACCGTTCACCGTGGGCAGCCAGTATGAAAAACAGGCCGACCGCGACGGCGTGCTGTTTCTCAAGGTCAATGTCCCGCCCGGCGCGAAGTGCACGGGCCGCCTGACGGCGCTCGTCAGCGGCGTTGCGAGGCCCTGAGGAGGAACCGCACGATGGAATTTCACGGCTTCACCACCGGCCTCGCCATCATCGCGGGCGGAATCCTGGCCGCGATCTGCCTCGTGGGCCTGGTGCGTAGGACGTTCCACAAAGAAATCCTGCAGCAGGCCCACGACATCACGGGCAACTTGCTCTCGGTCGTGGGCACGCTGTACGCCGTGCTGCTCGGCCTGATCGTCGTCGACAGCCTCGTGCATTTCGAGGAGGCGGTGGACGTCGTGCAGAAGGAATCCAACGCCCTGGCCGACATCTTCCTTCTGGCCGGGAGGCTGCCCGCCGCTCCGCGCGAGCGGGTGCAGGAGACCTGCAAGGCCTACGCCCACAAGGTGGTCGAGGACGAGTGGCCGCAGATGGCAAGAGCTCGAGCCAGCCAGGAAGCTCGCAGGCTCGCCTTCGAATTGGTCAAGAGCCTCGACGGCTTCGAGCCGGCGACGGAGTCGGAGAAAGCGGTGTTCCCCATGCTGCTTGAGCAGATGCGCGAGCTCTGGGACTACCGGCGCGAGCGGATCGGCACGGCTCAGTTCGGCGTGCCGGCGGTCGAATGGTTCGTGCTCATCGTCGGAGGCGCGGTCACGGTGCTGTTCGCCGGGCTGTTCCGCACCCAGAGTGTTGGCCTGCAGCGGTTCCTGACGGCGCTGGCGGCGCTCCTCATCGGGCTGAATCTCTACCTCGTGTCGCTGTTCGGCTATCCGTTTGCGGGTGAACTCACGGTGTCGAGCCGGCCATTCCAAGTGGACATCATGATCTTCGAGGGCCGCCACGACGGCGGGCCGCTGCAGGAACACGAATCACCTGCACCGTGATCACGGTTGCGGTGCGTTAGAATCCGGCGGTCCATGCGGGCCCGTAGCTCAGTGGTTAGAGCAGGGGACTCATAATCCCTTGGTCGTGTGTTCGAATCACACCGGGCCTACTTTGATTTCGTTCCGTGTTTTCCAGCACGGGAACGCATGTCGTGGCCGCAAGGTCGAGGATATACTTGAGGCATGGTGTCGTTATTCCATCCACGCATCACGATCGAGCCCGGCAAGTGCGGCGGAAAGCCCTGCATCCGGGGCATGCGCATCCGGGTGTCCGATGTCCTCGAACTCCTCGCCAACGGCGCCTCCATCGAGGAGATCCTGGTGGACTATCCCTGCCTCGAGCGTGACGACATCCTCGCCGCCATCGCCTACGCCGCTCAGCAGACGAACCACGTCGTCGTTGAGGTCGCATGAGGTTTCTGGTCGATAACCAGCTTCCTCCCTCCCTGGCCCGTTGGCTCCGCGACCGTGGACATGACGCCGAACACGTGTTCGAGAGCGGCCTTCACCTGTTCGACGACCGCGATCTGTGGGCGCGGGCGCTGGCCGATGCCCGGATCGTTGTCAGCAAGGACGAGGACTTTCTCTACCTCGCCAACCAACCGGGGGATGCGGGACGGTTCCTTTGGGTGCGGCTGGGCAACTGCAGGAACGACGCGTTGCTCACGGCGTTTGCCCGGTCGTTCGACACGATCGTTGCGGCCTTCGACTCGGGGCAGACGGTCGTCGAACTGATCTGAACAAGGCCGGCACTGCCGGCCGCATCGCCATGCGATAGCTCAAGCCGCAGGCCGCGGGTGGGCGTCACACCGGGCCTACTTCGCTTGCGTTCCGTGTTTTCCAGCACGGGAACGCATGTCGTGCCCGAAAGTCGGAGGGGATGCCTATGGTATGTCGACCTCCCCCCGCGACCTCGCCCGTCCGCCACTCACGAAGGCCAAACAGCCCGATGATTGCGGTCGGCCGCCGTCTCAACTACCCTTTTTTTCGATGGCTCATTTCCCCTCCCTGCCACGCTGGGCCGCATTGCCGCAAATCACGACCTGGCTCGTGATTTGCGGATACGCCCTTGTCATATCAGGCCTTCCTTTGCCGACGGGGATTTCATCCCCCGGCCAGGAGAGTGCTGCAACGACCAAGCGCCTCACCGGCAAGGATCGATCGCAGCCGTTTCCTTGCATGGACAAGCCGTGCGGGTGCGCCACGGCGGAGCAGTGCTTTGCGAATTGCTGCTGTCACACGCCCGCCGAGCGACTGGCATGGGCACGGGCTCACAACGTCGACGCTGCCGTGCTCACGGCCTTGGTGCGGCGGACAGAGGCCGAATCGCCGGATGCTGGATCAGGGTGTTGCGCTCGGGAGGCCGTGAAGCCGTGCTGCTCGGTAACGCCGCGGAGTGCGAGCGAACTGCCGGGTTGCTGCGGCGATCGCCGATCGCTCGCCGCCACGCCCGCCCCAGTGGACGCACCCGACGAACAGGCGGAAAACGAAACGCCGCAGCCCAAGGTCGTCGTGCTTCGGGCCATGCTCGCCTGCGGCGGCATTGTCGCCGAGTGGTTCTCATGCGGCGTGTCATTGCCTCCGCCTGCGGCTATCACGGCCATCGTGACCTGGGCTCCTCCGCTCGACACGCTCGACGTCATCGACGATGCGATCGCCTCCGTTCCCACCGTCCCGGATCTGCCTCCCCCTCGGGCCTGAGCCGCCTCCAGCCTGCCTCCGCAGGCATCTGCAACGGCTCGTGCGTTCCCCTCCGTCATGCAGGCGTGTGCCTGCGCGGCGGGGAGCTCCGCACCATGGCGATGGGCCTTCCGAGGAGACATTTTCATGGTTTCTGTTTCATGGTTGGGGAGGATCGTGCGCCTGTCGGTCGTGCCGACGGCGGTTCTGGGACTCGCGTTGGCTGTCGGTGGCGAAGGGCAGGCTCTGGCGGTGACGATCACCGGCGGTTCGATGACCCTCAATCTCACCGAGGGCAAAGCGAACTCGATCAGTGCCTTCAATGCCTACTTCGACGCTGCCACGACAAGGGCGGTGTGCCTCTCCGGTGCAGCACCGGGCAACCAGGCCTTCACGCGGCCCACGGCCGGGACCGTGCTTCTGTCCGATCCGATCCGCCCGGACGGGGTGAGTCCGACGACGGGAGACGGGCGGGCCCGGCAGAGCACGACCCTCGACATCGATCCGGCCAACGTGCTGGGGAGTTGGACGACGTCGTCAGATACAGGCGCCTTCGTCAGCAACGACGGTGAGCAGATCGCGATGACGAGCATGCAGCGGTGGACCGGGGGGTTCACGGGCTCACTGCTCTACGGCGACTTCGCGCTGCGCTACACAGGAACGGTGTTGGCTCTCACGAGCAACATCGATTTCCTCAACGCGAAGTTCGCGACGATCGGCTCCCCAAGCGTGGCGGTGGTGGGGAACAACCTCACGATCGCGGGTGACCTCCTGATCGGCGATGCCCTGCAGCTCCTCGATCCGTCGGCCGCTGTCGGCACGACGTTCGGCGACTTCTCGCTGACGGCGACGCTGGCCCCGGTTCCCGAGCCGTCGACCTACGGCATGGCGCTGGCCGGCCTGGCGGTGCTTGGGTGCGGGCCGTGGCTCCGCCGACGGGCGGCACGGGCGGCGGTCTGACATCCCCTCAGGAGTCGCCGGAATCCGGGCGGCGCCGTGACCTGCGCACGGCGCCGCCCCACGGCGGAGCGCGCCATGAACACGATCCGCATGAGGACGGGACGCCGCCGCGCCGGCTTCACGCTCGTCGAACTCCTCGTGGTGATCGCGATCATCGCGGTGCTCGTCGCGCTCCTGCTGCCGGCCGTGCAGGCGGCTCGCGAGGCATCGCGGCGCGGGGCAGGCAGTGCAACAGCGCAGTGCCAGCTACACGACCAATCACTCGCTCTTCGCGCCCGCACCGCTCGCGCCGAATCCGCGTCTCAGTCAATACTCGATCGGGAATGCCTTCGGCACCGCCGGTTCGACCAACGTGATCATGCTCGCCGAACGAATCCACCAGTGCGACTTTCCCTCCTACGGTGTTTGGGCCGCCCAGGCGGGGACCTATTTCGAGCACTACTGGGACCAGTCCTTTCTTCCGCTGGTGCCGAATGTTCCGGTGCCGGGCAACATTGGCGTGCGATCGCGGAAGTCATGCGACCTGTACTGGTTCAGTTCCCCACACCTCCAACTGGAGGTCGCTCTCGGCGATGGGAGCGTCCGGGTGATCGAGCCGGCGATCGCGCCAGATGTCTGGGCAAAGGTCATCAACCGTTCGAACAGCCAGCCCGTCGGCTCGTGGTAGGAGTCTGATTCCGCTTCACGGATCGCCCATGCAACGATCGGCTCTCACACCGGTAGCCATTTCTCTTTCCTTTTTCCTGGCTTCGGGTTGGGTTGCGGTGGTCGGTTGCGCCCGGCCCGTGGCCCGTACCGTCCCGGTCTTTCCGGTAGATGGAGAACTCTTCGTCGGCGGCAAGCCTGCGATCGGTGCCGAAGTGACATTCGTGCCCGAGGGGGAAGGCCCCGGGGCGAAGGGTGCGACGGTCAAGGTGCGTGTGGACGGACATTTCGTCCCGACGCAGCCGGATGGCGCGATCGGACTTCCCGAGGGCGACTACGCCCTCACCGTTCGATGGCCCGATGGACAGGGGCCCCTGGGATCGACTGCATCAGGCTCGTCCATGTCGATCGGCAGGTGCAGCGTCAAGCCGGGGGTGAACCTCATTCCCCCGATCCGCATGGGAAGACAGAGGCCCCGATGACCGCGGTGCGCATCGATATCGAGCGACAACCTCCCAGGAGATTCATCCATGAATCGACGTGACGTGGCGAAGGCGGTAGCAGGCATGATCGCGGCCGGCGCGGCCGGGCACCAGTTGGGACGAGCTCAGTCAAAACGCCACGCTGACGAAAAGCTCGATCGCCGAGACGCGCCCCGTGATGCCGCGTCGGACGCGCACGGGCCGCCAGCCGCGAGCCCGGGGGGCGAGATCCTCATGCTCGTCTACCCCCGCTTCACCGCGCTCGACCTGGTCGGCCCGCAGCATGTCTTCTCGCTCCTGGGACCGACCTACAAGACCAGGTTGGTCTGGAAGTCGACCGACGTGGTCGTGTCGGACACTGGCGTGCCCGTCAGACCGACCCAGACCCTTGCAGACGCGACCGATGCACCGGCAGTCGTTTTCGTCCCCGGGGGTACGGACGGAACGCTGGCCGTGATGGAGGATCCGGAAGTGCTCGATTTCCTCGCGTCGCGCTCGGCTGGTGCGCGGTATGTGACAAGCGTCTGCACGGGCTCGCTGGTTTTGGCCGCCGCGGGGTTGCTCCGGGGTCGACGGGCCACGACTCACTGGCTGGCACTGGAGTCGCTCCGGGCATTCGGGGTCGAGCCGGTAGCCGAGCGGGTCGTCGTCGATGGAAACTACGTCACCGGTGCCGGCGTGACGGCAGGGATCGATTTCGCCCTCACGCTCGCCAAGGCCCTCACGGACGAGACGTATGCCAAGGGCGTGCAACTGATGATGGAATATGACCCGCAACCACCGTTCCGCTCGGGTCGGCCCGATTCCGCCGACCCCGACACTGTTGCGATGCTCGAGGCGATGGTGATTGGCTTCAACCGCGACGTCGCGGCGGTTGCCGGCCGGCAGACGGCCGTCCAATATCGCCTGCACTACGGTCGGCATCCCTGTGTCGGCGGGGGCTTGAGGAGCGAGGATCATCGGCATGCCAACCCGCTTTTGGATCATCGTTGTCCTGTCACTGCTGGCCGGGATCGCGGTCTTGCGGGCGAAGCCCACGGGCCGAAAACCCAGGTCATCCGTGCCGTGGCGCGGTCAGATCAAGCCGCCGCCACCGCCGCCGTGACCTGATCAGGGGCGGCTCCGGCCTTCGAACGGCTTTTTTCAGGCACTTTCCCAAGCATTTCGGCAAGGTCGGGGGTCTGGGAAGACTCATCTGACGGGGCGGGCTGTGACGATACTACCGACTGGATGGTCAGTCGCGCCGACGTGAATGACACGAGGCACCCGCACCGCCGTGAATCGTCTGTCCGCAGGGGTGATGTGCTCTCCTTCGTCGCCGATCGAATCAGCGCCTGTCGCCGGGTAACGGGAGCGGCCGCCGTCGCGTCCTTGCTGCTCGCGCTCGCGCCGCCCGCGGTCGCCCAGGCTCCCGCGGGCGCCGAGGAGATTCCGCCGCCCACGGCGGCCATCGAGAGCCTGCAGGCGGACATCCTGCGGCTGGAAAAGGAACTCGAGGAGTTGCGGGCCGCGAAGGCTCCGCCGGCGGGCGCGAAAAGCGAGGGGAAGGACACGTCCGGCGGCAAGGGGGCGGAGACGATCGCCGACCGGCTCTCCAGCGTCGAGAAGAGCCTTGGAAAACTCACCACCGCCGCCGACAAGAAGAAGCAGGACGAGGCGAAGAAGCCCCTGTTCATCCTCAGCGGCCAGGTGCAGGCCGACCAGGTGTACTTCGGGCAGGATGCGGTCAGCCGGACCGCGGTCGGCGACCTGCAGGACGGCGCCCAGTTCCGCCGCCTGCGGATCGGCGGCCGGGGCACCGCCTTCGAGGTCTTCGAGTACTCCCTCGGCGTCGACTTCGCGCTCGCCAACCAGCCCAGCTACCTCGACAACTACATCGAGTGGAAGCAGTTGCCGTGGCTGCAAAACGTGCGCGTCGGTCACTACTTCGAGCCCTTCTCGCTCGAGCGCGTCACGCAGAACCGCAACAACACGTTCATGGAACGGTCGCTCGTCGACACGTTCGCTCCCGCCCGCAACATGGGGGCGATGGCCTACGGCAACACGGAAGACGAGCTCGCCACCTGGGCGATCGGCACGTTCCGCACCAACAGCGACAACACCGGCAACGACTCCTTCGACAGCGGCCAGGCCCTGACCATGCGCGGCACGTGGCTGCCCTGGTGGGACGAGGCGAGCGACGGCCGGTATTACCTGCACCTCGGCTCCGCCTACAGCTACCGCGACGCGTATCAGAATCAGGTCCGTTTTCGCAACACGCCGGAAATCCGCAAACAGCAGCCGGCCAACGTCTTCGGCCCGGTCGGCCCGCCGTCGCCGAGCAACTATCAGAATGGCGTCCCCAGCCCGTTCGCCCCGATCTTCGTCGACACCGGAAACGTCAAGGACGTCGATCACTTTCAGCTCTTCGACCCGGAGTTCGCGCTGATCCTCGGACCGCTGTCGCTGCAGTCGGAATATGCGTTCGCCGCGGTGCATCGCACCGGTCGCCCCGACCTCTTCTTCAACGGCTACATGGCGCAGGTCAGCTACTTCCTCACCGGCGAGCACCGCCCCTACGACCGGAAGCAGGGCATCCACAAACGCGTGGAGCCCTTCGAGGACTTCTTCCGCGTGCGCACGAAATCACAGGGCATCCAGACGGGGCTGGGCGCCTGGGAGATCGCCGCCCGCTACTCGAACATCGTGCTCAACGACAAGGACATCAGCGGGAACAACCTCACCGACTTCACGGTCGGCCTCAACTGGTACCTCAACCCCTACACCCGCTGGAAATTCAACTACATCCGCGCGTTTCTCGAGGACCGGCGCGCCGGCAACAGCATCACCGATGCCTACGGCATGCGGTTCGACTACGACTTCTGACGCCTCACGCCCGACACGGAGCACCCCGTCATGCACAAGCCGGCCATCACCGCCCTGCTCCTCGCCGGCGCGCTCTCTGCCTGCGGTGCGGCCGACAAGCCGGCCGACAAGCCGAAGGAACGCAAGCCGCCGGCCTGCATGCACTGCGGCGCCACGTGCGGCCTCGCCCCCGTGTGCGTGTGCGAGCCGGGCACGAAGAAACGTCCGAAGGTCGAGTTCGAGGTGACGTGCGAGCCGATCTGCGTGGCCGGCTGCGGCGGCGGTCCCCGGTTTCTCGACGGGCACGCCGCCGGCACGACCTGCACCGGTTGCCGTGAGGAACCGTGCGCGTGCCGCGGCCGCGTGCGATCCTGCAAGAGGATCCGCAGGGAAACCGTGGACGAGGATGTGCCGACGATCGTGCGGAAGGTGGGCTACGTGTGCGACGGCTGCTCCGGCAGGTGCGCCGCCGGCTGCTGTGGAGGCGGGCAGCGGCGGCACTGGCTGCCCGCGTGGTGGGTGAACCTCACGTGGTGGTGGCCGCGAAAGCCCCCGGGCTGAGCGGCCGCCCGGCGTCAGTACTGGATCGCGATGCCGGCGTCGGAGAAGAACGGCGCCGCGTCGGGCGTCAGTCCCCAGCCCACGCGCAGGCCGATCTCCACGCAACGCGTGATGCCGTAATGAAAACCCGGACTGATGAACGGCTGCTGCGTATTGTCCTCGAGGCCCTGGGTGAATGAGCCGAACCACTCGACATGCACCTCGAATCGCTCCGTCACCGGCCTGCGCAGCACGACCGACGGACTCCAGCGGCTGAACCATCCCGCATGCGCCTCGGAGTAGGCGTAGCGGATCGCCCCGTCGACCCGCCACGCGTCGGCCACTTCCCACCCCGCCACGTACGTCGCGACGGGCACGGTGCCGAACAGGTCGCCGGAGGTGGGCGTCGATGCCTCCATGATGATGCAGGTGTCGGGCCGCCAGCCGTCCTGCCGCGAGGTCGCCAGCTTGAAGCCGTAGAGAATGCTCGACTCGTAGAGCGTGCCGCCGTCGAGGGTGCCCTCCCCGACCTCCACGCTCGTCACGACGGTGCCCTGCGACCCGACCCCGTAGTTCACGCCGAACCGCCACTCCCACCAGTCGTTGGCCCCGTGCCGGATGAGCAGCTCGGGATAGTTGTTCGTGGGCAGCCCCGCGAGGTTGTCGATGTACACCGCGGAACCCTCCACGAGCCCGCGGCCGGCCGCGACGCTGAACGCCGATGGGGTGAACGCATCACGGTCGGCATCGAGTTCGACGGCCGGGCCGCGCTGACCGCCCCAGGCCGCCAGGCAGATGGCGACCATGGCGACACGACGGCCACGGCCGGATGAAGGATGCGGTCGCACACGAGCCTCGGCTGCCGCGGGGATGCCCTTCGGAATTCGGACTTCCCGACCGCCGGCGGGCAGATTCCCCCTCCGAATCGGCAGGGTTTGCCGAATCCGCCCGGTTTTTCCGCTGGCTTCAGCGGGGCCGCCCC
>RFUD01000220.1 GCA_009923125.1 Planctomycetia bacterium | reverse complement strand
CGGCGAGATCGACCGGATCGGCGTGGTCGAGACGATCAAGGAGGGCACGACGGTATGGAGACACCCGTCGGAGACATCGCGGGCCACCGGCGATCGCTGAGGCCGGAGGTGCTGCGAGTGGATCGAAGAGCGACACCCCCCCGGAGGCTTCTCGGCCGTCGAGAGTTTCTCGCGGCGGGCGGCGTCGCGGCGGCCGCGGCGGCGACCGCTGGCCCCGATCGTCCGCGACGCATCCTGCTGCGGTCATCGTGGCAGACCGTCAACATCGGCGACATCGCACACACGCCCGGTCTGCTCGCGATCCTCGAGCGTCACCTGCCTGGCGTCGAGGTGACGCTGTGGCCGAGCCGGATCGACGACGGCGTCGAACAACTCCTGCGGCGGCGGTTTCCCAGGCTGTCGATCGCCGTGGGGCATGCCGCCCTCGACGCCGCCTTCGCGGAGTGCGACATGCTCCTGCATGGGTCGGGGCCGTCGCTCGTCGCCGAGCGTGACGTGGCCCGCTGGGCCGAGGAGACGGGAAAGCCGTTTGGGGTGTACGGAATCACGCTGCCGCGCACCGCATCGACTTCCACCGCGCCGGCACCCGATGCCGTGCTTCGTCAGACCATCTCCCTGCTCGGCAAGGCGAAGTTCGTGTACTTCCGCGACTCGGTGTCGCTGGGGCTGGCACGCGACCTCGGCTGCACCTGCCCGGTGATGGGCTTCGGGCCGGACGGGGCCTTCGGCACCGATCTCCGCGATGACGCTTCGGCCGGCGCGTTTCTCGCGGCGCATCGCCTCGAGGAGGGGCGGTTCCTGTGCTGTATTCCGCGGCTGCGATACACGCCGTACTGGGAGATTCCCGGTTCGACGAAGCCGTTCGATCCCGTGAAACACGCCCGCAACGAGGCGCTCAAGGAGCACGATCACGCCCCGCTCCGCGACGCGATCACGGCCGTCGTCCGGGAGACGGACATGTCGGTGCTCGTCTGCCCCGAGGACAGGACGCAGATGGCGGTCGGCCGGGCTCTCCTCGTCGACCCGCTGCCGCCGGACGTGCGCAGCCGTGTGGTGTGGCGCGAGCAGTACTGGCTGCCCGACGAGGCGTTGTCGGTGTACGTGCGGAGCGCCGGCCTGTTCGGCAACGAGATGCATTCCCCGATCATGTGCATCGGCAACGGCGTTCCGGCGCTCGTCTGCCGCTGGGCCGAGCAGACGAGCAAAGGGATCATGTGGCGCGACATCGGCCTCGGCGACTGGCTGTTCGATTTCGACGACGAAGCCGACGTGCGCCGCCTGCCGGGGGCCGTGCTGCAGGTCGCCCGTGATCCGGCGGCTGCCCGCCGCACGGCCGCCGCGGCCCGTGCCGAGGTCGAACGGCGCGTGGGGGAGGCGATGCGCGTGGTGGCGGAAACCCTGGAGCAGCAAGCATGAGTGGCGGGAGCATCAGCAGGCGAGGTGTGGCGTGCCTCGTGGCATACCTCGCGGCATGGGCGCTGGGCGGCACGGCGGCGGTGGCGGACGATGGGGGCCTGCGGGCCGAGCGCGTTGCCACCGTGACGCAGATTCCGGGGCTTGTCGCCTTCTGGGATTTCGTGGACCGGGAGCCGGACGGTGCGAAGCGATTCGTCGCGCACGTGCCTGACGGAGCCGCGTCGAACTATCCGCTCGATGCCGCGAACTACGTGAAGGACTTTTGGGGAGTGGGGCCGGCCGCGACCTACGACGATTTTCCGCTGCTCGGCCGTGGTCCCTTCGGGCAGGCGATCCGGATTTGCAAGGAATCCGACCCCGATTTCCGGCCGTTCCTCTTCGTGCCCCGCTTGCGGCTGCACGACACGCCCCTCGACATCAAGGGCCCCGGCCGCGCGGTCACGGTCGTGGTGTGGGCGGTGCGCGAGAGCGGCAACCATGCGTTGGCGGGCATCTGGCACGAGGGGACCGATCTCCGCCAGCAGGAGACGACGGGAATCCGCCGGGTCGAACGCGGCCAGCGGCAATACGCGCTCTTCGCCGGGCTCAACAAGGAGGGCAGTGCCTGCGGCCACGTGTCGGAAAACGGAGCCAGCTCATTCCTCAATCGCTACGCGCTTCACAAGTGCAACTCCGGCGATGTGGCCGCGGCCGTCGCGACGGATGCCGATCCGCAGACGGTGGATCGGTCGTGGCATACCTTTGCGATGACGTTCGACAGTGCGACCCGCGAACTCACCGGATGGCTCGACGGGAAGGCGACGGACCGTTGGCTGGAGCGGCCCGCGCAGGACAAGCTGCTGTCGTTCGCCGAGAACGCGTGGCGACAGGGGCACCTTCGCAGCCTTCCCGGCACCCAGCCGGGTGAGGATCCGACGTTTCCAGCCGACCAGTTCTACAATCCGCCCGAGGATGCGCCGGTGTCGGTGGATGTGGTCGCGGAGACCGCCGACGAGCGGGTCGAGGTGCGCGAGTATCGCTACACGCGGGTGCGGGTGACGCAGCGCAGAGATCAGGACGGCGGGTGGGTTGAATCGAGCCGCGAACTGGACGCCCTGAAGATCAATCCCTGGTGGTATCCGCACGGCATCTACGAGCCGGCCGACGACGGAAGCGGCGGCCCCTTCACCATCGGGCGCGTGATCCACAGTTCCCGCAGCGTGGGATTCTCCGGCTGGATCGGTGGTGTGAGCGTGTACGACCGGGCGCTCCGTGCCGAGGAACTCGCCGCGCTGGCCCGCTGCGCGATGCCGCCGGTTGCGCCGGTGCCTTGATGGCCGGATGCGGTTCGGCGTCCCTGGGAACGGTCGCGGTCAGCGCCGCACCGGCGCGCGCAGCATGTGACGGCATTCCATGCCACAGTGCGGTCGGCCGATCCGCCCCGCTCGGCCGACGCTTGCCGAAGTGCCGTCGGCCGACCTATCCATCGACCTGCTCCTCGCCGAGTTCCCGCACAAAGTCGCCTGGCGACAGGATCCTGATGCCACGAAATGGCGAGAGCGACAGCAGATCAGGATCACCCGAGACGATGTGGGTGGCGCTCCCGGAGACGGCAAGCTCGAGAATCTTGTCGTCGGAAGGATCCCTGCACACCCTCAGGGCTTCGACGATCACAACGTCTTCAGTCTCGCGAATGTAGGCCGCCAGAAAATCGAGCCGTTGCTCCTCGTTGACGTAGTGATCGAATTTTGGCCGGCACAACACATCGTCGAGTTCTTCGAGGGTGGCAGCTGAAACAAGCACGTGGCCACGCTTTCGGGCCACGTCGAGAGCACGTCTCGGCACCGAACCGGGCAAAAGCAATCCGCTGACGACGACGTTCGTGTCGACAACGACGCGCACGTCACGACCCGCCGAGCATCGATTCCAGCGTCTCCGGTGTCAGCCCCTTTGACCGCGCGGCACGACCGACCTCATCGAGAACCTGGTCGAGTGTTCGTGTCGGCCGAATTGTCAGCTCCCGGAGTCGCAGCCGGAGCAGCATTTGCAGCTGGCGCTGCCGCTCGGCCGGTGCAGCTTGAAAAGCACTGGCAACCGTGTCGTCCACCGGAATGGAAATCGTTGGTGAATTCATCAGTGAAAGTATAGCGTCCGTGCCAAGATCAGCCGTTTCGAGGGCGCATCCTTCTCCGATCACCGGCTCGCGGATCTGCTCCCACCACCCAGGCCAAGCGGCTGAAGGATCTCGAGCAGGAGAACGCTACGATGCCGCCGGTTGCGTCGGTGCCTTGATGGCCGGATGCGGTTCGGCGTCCCTGGGAACGGTCGCGGTCAGCGCCGCACCGGCGCGGTCGCGCCCGCCATCGGGGGCAGGCCCGCTCCGCGGACCTCGGCCGGATAGAACGCGGCCCACACGGGGTTGTGGTCCGACACCTCGAGGGCGTGCTCGAGCGGGAGGCCGAACGTGGCCTGCAGGTCGAGCACGCCCCAGCCGCCGAGATACTCGCTCGTGGCGGGCCGGGCGAACACGAGATTGTCGTAGGTCTTCGTGCGGCGGGTGTTCGTGGTCACGCCCGCCACGGCCCAGGTGACGCCCGGGATCCGCTGAAACGACTTGAACTGCGGCGGCCCGGCGTTGAGATCGCCGAGCAGGATCACGTCGTCCTCGTCCGGACGGGCCGCCTGCATCGCCTGGAACACCCCGGTGAGGGCGTCGAGTTCCTGCGGCACCTCGTCGGGATCGGTGTGGATGTCCACCAGCCAGAACGTGAACGCCATCTCCGCAGGATTGATCCGCGTGCGAAACCGCGCGTGCATCGGCGGACGGTGCAGCGTGTTCTGCGGATCGGGCACCACGCCGACGCTCGACGGATCGATCTCGATCCGGGTCGTGTCGTAGACGAACGCATACTGCTCCTTGCTCACCGTGCGGCCCTGCCGTGGGCCGATCACGTAGTGGTAGCGGCTGCCGTCCGCGTTCACGGCCCGCACGAACGCGGGCACGATGTCGTCGCTCTTCGCCCGCACCTCCTGGATCGCGACGATGTCGAACTGCCGCACCGCGCGGGTGAGCACCTCGACGACCTGCGGCTTGGCCATCTTCGATTCGCCGAACACCTGGATGTTGAAGCTGGCGACGAGGATGGCTCCCGCCGGCTTCGGGACCGGGCCGGCGTACGCGGCCGTCTGGGCGAGGGCGAGTCGCGGCGCGAACGCGATCAGGCACAGCGCGACGAGCCT
>RFUD01000219.1 GCA_009923125.1 Planctomycetia bacterium | reverse complement strand
GACGCGATGCGCATCATCTGGCACGGCCTCAACCGCGGTCGGATCACGCTCGCGGCCCAGGCCGCCGGCACGCTGCGGATCCTGCTCGCCCAAGCCCGGGACCACGCGCTGCGCCGGCGCACCTGGGGCGAGCCGATCGCCTCGCGCGAGCTCGTGCAGGGCCGGCTCGGCCGGATCGCGGCCCGGATCGCCGCCTGCGACGCGCTCGCCGCCTGGGCCGCCGCGGGCATCGATGCCGGCGGCAGCGGCGAGCTCGAGGCCCTGACGGCGAAGATCGTGGCCGGGGAATGCGTCCGCGAGAGCGCGATCGACGCGCTGGGCGTGCACGGCGGCCGGGCGTTTCTCGTGGGGCATCCGCTCGGCGACTCGTTCCACGACCACTTCGCCGTCACGGTCTACGAGGGGGAGAGCGACCTGCTCGGTCTCGCGCTCTTCAAGGGGCTCGCGAAACACCATCCGCTGGCGTCACGCGTGGCGTGCCCGACGGCCATCAGCCGCGCCGCCGGCTGGCTCGCCTGGCGGGCCGGGGCGTGGGCCAGGCCGGTCCACGATGGCGTGCTGCTGGATCGCGTGCTCCGCGATCACACCCGCCACGCCCGGCGCGAGCTGTCTTGTGTCGCGATCGCGATCGATCGGGTGATCCGCCGCCACGGCCGTTCGCTCGCCGAGCGACAGTTGGAGATCGGCGGGCTCTCATCACGCGTGCGCGACCTCGTGAGCGTGCTCGCCGTAACGCACCACGCCGATGCCTCGGCCGACGATCGCGCCATCGCGGCCGCCGACGTCTGGTGCCGCCTCGCGCTCGCCCGGGCGGTCTGCCGCCGCCTCACGGCGGCGGATCACGCCGCCGTGGCGGCGCTGGGCAGGGAGACCTGATCCGGCCCGTCTCGACAGACCTCCGGGCCTGTCGGCCGGTCGCTACCGGCTCACGACGAGCGCCGGCCACCAGCTGCACAGATACCAGGCGCGCGGCGTCGTCCACTCGGCGAACGACTCAAGCGACAGACGGGCGCCGGGCGACGCACCCCCGAGCAATTCGTCCACGAGACCCTTCTGCCGCGAATAGCGCACCACCCGGGCGTTCTCCTTCGTCAGGCCGGCGAGAGCGACCGCCCGCTCGACCGCATCCTCGAGGAACCCGATCCGGTCCACGAGCCCCGCTTCCAGCGCCTGCCTGGCCGTGAACACCTGGCCCGTCGCCACCTTCGCGACGGCCGCGTCGTCGAGCTTCGGCCGCCCCCCTTTCACGATCTCCTTGAATCGCTCGAACATGTCGTCCACGAGCCCCTGGAGGATCTTCCGTTCGCGGGCGGCGAGTTCCGGCGACCGTTCCTTCGTCGGGCTGAGCATCTCCTTGAGCGGGCCGCTGGCCACCGAGTCGTCGGCCACGTCGAGCTTCTTGAGCATCTTCGAGAGGTCGAAGTGGGGGATGATCACGCCGATCGAGCCGGTGAGCGTGGCCGGTTCGGCGAAGATCACGTCGTCGCGACCGCCGTTGGCCATCGCCACGTAGTAACCGCCGCTGGCGGCGATGCCCCCCATGCTCACCACCACCGGCAGGTCGCGCTTCTTCGCCAGGGCCGCCAGACGGTAGTGGATCTCGTCGCTGCCGCTCACGGTGCCGCCGGGGGAATCGACCCGCAGCACGATCGCCTTCACGCTCTCGTCGGCCTCGATCCGGTCGAGTTGCCAGCGGGCGAACCCGTCGCCTCCCATGATCGCTCCGGCCACGTCCACGATCGCCACCTTGGCCGGCGCGAACTTCGCCAGCGAGTGGTACTTCTCCACCACCTTCGAGTCGGTCTGGAAATACTGCGCACTCGCGCCGGCGCTCGCGAGGGCGGCGAGGAGCGACACGCCCGCGATCGTCCACGCGATCCGCGTGCCCCAGCGGCCCCACACCGTCCCCTGCTCGAGGATCACGCGCGTGACCGGCGGCGCGTCGGTGAACGGGCTCGTGACGGGCTGGGGGATTCGATCGATGGCCATGGGCTTCCTCCGGAGGACCGCGTGGGACGGGCGTTTATTGTTGCCAGTTTTTCCGCCGGGCCGCTACCTTCTGGGCTCCCCGACAGACGGCCCACGGCCGAGGAGCGTGAAGACGTGATTGTATGCGTGAGCACCGAGTGCTTTCCCGAACTTCCGCTCGCCAAGGCGATGGAGCGGTTGGCGGAGTTGGAATTCACCGCCGTGGAACTCGACATCCACGAGCAGGGAGCGCACCTCACGCCCGCCGGCGTGGCCGCCGACCCGGAGGCGGCGATCGCCGCCTGCAGCGACCTGCAGCGACTCCGGCCGGTCGCCGTGTCGTTTTCGGCGCCCGAAACCCCGGAACTCTACGACCGGTTCACCGCCTGCTGCCGGCTGGCGAAGTCGCTGGGAGTGGTGACGATCGTGGTCGATTCCTCCGAACTCGGCACACCCTTCAACGGCGAGATCGAGCGGCTCCGCAAGATGGTCGCCATCGCCTCGGGCCTCGGGGCGGTCGTGGGCGTGCAGACCACGGCCGGACGGATGACCCAGGACGCGGAAACGACGGCGTCGCTGTGCCGCAACGTGCCCGGCCTCGGGGTGGCGCTCGATCCCAGCCACTTCATCTTCGGACACAAGAAGCCGGCGTCCTGGGAGTCGATCCTCAAGTACGTCTGCCACGTCCATCTTCGCGACACCCGGCCCGACGCCTTCCAGGTCCGGATCGGGCAGGGCGACATCGACTACGGCAAGGTCGTGCGGGATCTCCAGCGGGTGGGCTACAAGCGGGCCCTGTGCGCCCACCTGCCGCCGCTCGAGGGCGTCGATCAGGTGGCCGAACTCCGCAAAATGCGGTTGCTGCTCGAGAGCCTGCTCTGACGGCCGCCGGGCCTGTTCAGCGCAGTCGCGTGTCGGCGGTTTCGGCCCGGCTGGCCATTTCCGCGTAGGTCCGCGACTTCTCGTCGTTGCCCTGCTCGGCGTACATGGTGGACAGGTTGCCGTAGGCCACCGCCAGCGACCGCTCCTCCAGCTGCTGCCGATCGACCGCCTCGACCATCAGGTCGACTCCCGTGCGGCTCAGCTTCATGGCGTCGTCGCGACGGTCCACCTGCCAGTAGGAGATCGCCATGCTCACGAACGACTCGCCGAGCCGGCCGACGTCCCCTTCCCTGGTGAAGCCGGCGTTGTTCTCCCACAGCGGCACGACCTTGTCGAACCAGGTCACGGCGGTGGCATGGGCGCCATTCTGGAGGCTGTGGAGGATGCCGATCCGGAACATCAGGTCGCCCATCGTCCGCCGCTCGGCGTCGGTCAGCTGGCGGCGCTCGGCACCGCGCTCCAGGTACGCGGCCGTGAGCGTGGCGTTCTCGAGCATGTCGGAGGCGTCGCCACGGTTCATCGCCGCGGCGATCGCGTCGGACAGGCAAAGCCCCACCTCCCAGTCGGCCTCGCGCCGGCGATTCGCGTCCTCCACGTGGGCATCGAGCTTTTCCCGTGCCTCGAGCAGCCGCTTGACCCAGGGCAGCGAATCCACGCCCTCGCTGGAACTGGCGGCGACCGCGAGCGCTCCGCGGCAGAGCGTCAGTTCCATCCGGGCACGGTCCGCGCCCTCGGCGCCGGACTCCTGCACGATCGCTTCGCTCCGGCCGATCCACTTGGGGATCACGCGGCCCTTCTGCTGCCACGTGCCGCGGGCGATGGCCAGCGCCGTGCCGAGGTGGGCGTCGAGCAGCACCTCGCGCGCGGCCTTCTGGACCGCCTTGGACGGCTGCTTGGCGAGCGGGGTCGCCTTGCGGATCGCCTCCTCGAAGTGGACGACGCTCCGCTGATAATCCGGGGACTCGGCCGCGGTCTCGATGCGACCGAGCGTCCGCGCCGCCTGGGCGGCGACGAGCGGGGGTGCGGAGTCGAGCTTCTGGATGCGTTCGATGCGCGCCCGTGCCTCGTCGGTCTGCCCGAGGGCGAGGCACACGTCCGCGTGCTTGAACTGCGTCCACACATCCTCGGCGTCGAGCTTCTCCAGCGCCTCGGCGACGGCCAGCGCCTGCTGCCACCGCCCCTGCTCGGCGAGCAGCGCGAGCAGCAGTCGATGGGCGCGCACATGGTGCGGATCGATCTCGATCGCATACTGCAGGTCGGCCACCGCGTTCGCGGACGCCTGGTCGATCTCCCCCTCGGCGCGGAGCACGAACGGCTCCGGATCGAGGGGCTCGAGCAACACGGCCAGCGCCGTCTGCGTGCCGGGCTGCACGCTGATCACGATGCCACGCTCGGGAAACACCTCCCCGATCGAGACGCCGCTGTCGTCGAGGATCGCCACGGTGCGCAGGTCGCCGATCTCCATCTGGGCGGCGAGTTGCTTGAGCGCGACCGGTTCGGCGAGCTTGATGCGGATCGAGCTCACGACATCGTCCTCGATCGTCGCCTCGACCCGCTCGAACGGCTCGACGGCCCATGACAGGCCCTTGACGTCGTCGTCGCGGACGAACTCCTCGCCCGGGCCCCACGAGGCCTCGATCTCGGCGCGGGTCGTCTTGCCGGGCAGCACGCCGCGGAAGCTGGCGGGATCGACCGCGAGTGTCGGTGCGTCCGCCTGCGAGTGCGGCTCGGGCGCGGCAGAAGCGGCGACGGCGGCCGGACGCACCGCGGACGGAGCGACGGGACGCGG
>RFUD01000218.1 GCA_009923125.1 Planctomycetia bacterium | reverse complement strand
GTCGTCGTGCCGTCGCCGGCGAGGTCCGACGTCTTCGACGCCACCTCGTTGACGAGCTTCGCGCCCATGTTCTCGAACGCGTCCTCGAGATCGACCTCCTTGCTCACCGTCACACCGTCCTTGGTGACCGTCGGGCCGCCGAACGACTTGTCGATGATCACGTTGCGGCCGGTGGGCCCCATCGTCACCGCGACCGCTCCGGCGAGTTTCTCAACTCCCTTGAGGAGCTTGGCGCGGGCGTTGTCGTCGAACATCAGTTGCTTGGGCACGGAACGATCTCCTCGGAATGAATGGATGTGGACGGTGGTTCGAGCACCCTCACCCCCGGCCCCTCTCCCGGAGGGAGAGGGGAGGGAAAGCGGATGCTTAGCTCAAGACTTTGGCCAGGATGTCGCTCTCGCGGAGGATCTTGACGTCGTGGCCATCGACCTCGATGTCGCTGCCCGAATACTTGCCATAGATCACCTCGTCGCCGATCGACACCGACAGCGAGGCCCGCTGGCCGTTCTCGAGCAGCTTGCCCGGACCGAGCGCCACCACGTGGCCGCGCTGCGGCTTCTCCTTCGCGGAGTCGGGCAGCACGATGCCTCCCGCCGTGCGCTCCTCCGCCTCCACCGGCTCCACCACCACGCGATCATCGAGCGGACGAATCTTCAGGTTTTTCGCAGCCATCTGCAGCTCTCTCCAAAAGGGAAGGTAACGTTGCAAGTGTCTCTGTCGCCTCGGCTCACATCATGCCGGGCATGCCCATCCCGCCGCCCATGCCACCCATGCCACCCATGCCACCCATGCCACCCATGCCACCCATGCCGCCACCCATGCCGTGGTCGTGATGGTCGCCACCGGCCTCTTCCTCGGCCTTCGGGATCTCCGTGATCAGCGACTCCGTCGTGAGGAGCAGCGCCGCGACGCTCGCGGCGTTTTGCAGCGCCGTCCGCACCACCTTGGCGGGGTCGATGACGCCGGCGCTCACCAGGTCGCAATACTCCTCCTTGTCTGCGTCATAGCCGTCGTTCTTGCCCTTCATGTGGCGGACCCGGTTCACGACCACCGGGCCGTCCACGCCGGCGTTCGAGGCAATCGCCTCGAGCGGATACCGGAGGGCGTTCCTGACGATCGAGGCGCCCAGCTTCTCGTCCCCCTCGACGTCGAGCTTTTCGAGCGCCTTTTCGCTCCGCAGAAGGGCGACACCGCCGCCCGGCACGATGCCCTCGGCGAGCGCGGCCTGGGTGGCACTCTTGGCGTCCTCGATCAGGGCCTTCCGCTCCTTCATCTCGGTCTCGGTGGCGGCGCCCACGTTGATCTGCGCCACGCCGCCGGCCAACTTGGCCAGCCGCTCCTGGAGCTTCTCGCGGTCGTAGTCGCTCGTGGTCTTCTCGATCTCATCGCGGATCTGGGCGGCCCGGCCCTCGATGGCGACCTTGGTGCCCGCGCCGCTGACGATCGTCGTGTTCTCCGCCTCGATGATCACCTTCTTGGCCCGGCCGAGATCGGACAGCTTCACCGAGTCGAGCTGGATCCCGAGATCCTTGAAGATCGCCTGGCCGCCGGTGAGCACCGCGAGGTCGCCCATGATCGCCTTGCGGCGGTCGCCGTAGCCCGGGGCCTTCACCGCGGCGCTCTGCACGATGCCACGCAGTTTGTTGACCACGAGCGTGGCGAGAGCCTCCCCCTCGACGTCCTCGGCG
This sequence comes from Planctomycetia bacterium, assembly GCA_009923125.1. GTDB lineage: Bacteria > Planctomycetota > Planctomycetia > Pirellulales > UBA1268 > RGVT01. The sequence continues at coordinate 2,959 of RFUD01000218.1, read as the reverse complement.
ATCACCACCAGCGGCTTGCCCGCCTTGCTGATCGCCTCCAGCAGCGGCACGAGATTCTTGGCGTTCGAGATCTTGTCCTCGAACAGCAGGATGTAGGGGTTTTCCAGCTCGCACGTCTGGGCGTCGGCGTCGGTGACGAAGTGCGGCGACAGGAAACCGCGGTCGAACTGCATGCCCTCCACCACCTCGACGCTGGTCTCCGCCTGCTTCCCCTCTTCGACGGTGATCACACCGTCCTTGCCGACCTTCAGAAACGCCTCGGAGAGCACGTTGCCGATCGTGGGGTCGTTGTTGCCGGCGATCGTGGCGATCTGCATCAGCTCCTTCTTGTTCTTCTCGTTGATCGGGGTCGCCATCGCGAGGATCGACTTCGAGACCGCCTCGACGGCCTTGTGGATGCCACGCGACAGGGCCATCGGGTCGGCTCCCGCCGCGATCATCTTCAGGCCTTCGCGAAAAATGGCTTCCGCGAGCACCGTGGCGGTGGTGGTGCCGTCGCCCGCCACGTCGTTCGTCTTGCTGGCCGCCTCCTTGACGAGCTGGGCGCCGAGGTTCTCGAAGGGATCCTCCAGGTCGATGTCCTCCGCCACGGTGACGCCGTCCTTGGTGACCTTCGGCGAGCCCCAACCCTTGTCGAGCACCGCGTTGCGGCCACGCGGGCCGAGCGTGCTCTTCACGGCACGGGCGAGCTTCGAGACGCCGGCGAGCAGCGGCTGACGGGCCTCATCGTCGAACACCATTTGCTTGGCCACGATGCACTCCTTCGAGAACAGGCGGAAACAGGTCGGCCGAACTCCGGTGCTGCAACCCCAGCGGGTTTGGCAGCCTCCAACGGCATGGCCCGTCAGTGGAGCAACCGGCGTGCCAAAGCAGTGGCACCACGGCCGTCCCCGGCAAAAACGACGAACACAGCTGGTAGAATGCCCACCGGGTCTCCCGTCATGTGCCGTTTTGGCAGAGCCGACCGGGGGGCGATCGTGGTCCTCGCTCTGGGTGTTGCCAGCCCTGCGTGGTCCTAGTCCTGCGTGGTCCTAGTCCTGACAGTTGAGCACGAAGCTGAACAGCGTTTTTGACCGGGGATCGAGGACGACCGTCCAGTCGAAACTGATTGGATAAGGATCATCGGACAGCCCTCTGCCGACGGCGATGTCAACAGCGCGCTCGTCGAAGAAGGCACGGACGGTGGCGACTGCGGGCGGCCGATCGACAGGATCCTCGATCGTGGCGACCAGGTCGAACGCCGACACGCCTCTTTTCAGCCGAACACGGCCTCTCGCGCACTCCTGGATCAGGACACGGTGATCGCTCGGAATCAAAGGCAGCAACTTGGCGAGCGAGCCGGGAAGTTTTTCGAGGGCGCACGGCGTGCTGAGTGCCGCCGCGAGGGGAATATCGGCGGCGACGAGATCCGCGACGGCCCTCGTGAGGAGGCGGGGTGCGACGGAAGAATCGCGTTCACCCGCCACGAGGCGGGAGCCATTCAGGTCGGGCGATGCGGTCAACGCGATCGACCAGGCTGCGAGCTTGCACAGCACCAGAACAACAGGACGTGATGCGGGGCGAACGGTGGGGCGACGCATGGCAATCTCCTCGTTTGGGCCTAAGGAAATAAACGAGTGAACCCGCGACGAGGGGCAATTGATCGCCGGATGGCTGCCGCCCGACCCTGAAAGCCGCGTTGCTCCGCGTCGACGGACGTGGTATGATTCGACGAGTTCGGAAACGATGAAGGCAGCCGGTCGGCTCCGTGCCGATTTCGCCGCTGCCGCGATCGCAACTTCTCGCAGCGTTTTCCTCCCGGTTGACGTCGGCTTTTGGCCGACTCCCGGGCAGGACGGCGGTTCGGCAGGCCGTGATCCATCGCCGGGATCGCTTGGCCACCGTGGCTCCGCCCCTGTCTTCCGCGCGTGTTCTCTGCTTGCAATCCAGGAAAGATCTGTCTTGAAATCCAACCTCGACCCCAACCCCACGTCTTCCCACCCCACCTTCGCCGACCTCGGCCTGTCGTCCGTCACGCTTCGGGCCCTCTCCGACGAGGGCTACGACACGCCCACGCCGATCCAGGCCAAGGCGATTCCGCACGTGCTCGCGGGCCGCGACCTCTTCGGCTGTGCCCAGACCGGCACGGGCAAGACCGCCGCCTTCACGCTCCCCATCATCGAGCGGCTGCTGGCCGCCCCGGGCCGCGCTGCTCCGCGCCGCTGCCGGGTGCTCGTGCTCGCCCCGACCCGCGAACTCGCCGCCCAGATTCACCAGAGCGTCCGGGCCTATGGTCGGCACACTCGCCTCACGGCGACGGTCATGTATGGCGGCGTGAGCCAGCGACCGCAGGCCGACGCCCTTGCCCAGGGAGTGGACGTGCTCGTGGCGACGCCCGGCCGGCTGCTCGACCTCATCGGCCAACGGCTCGTCGACATCCGCTCGGTCGAGTGTCTCGTGCTCGACGAGGCCGACAGGATGCTCGACATGGGCTTCATTCACGACGTGCGTCGGATCGTGGACATGCTGCCCCGCGACCGCCAGACGCTGTTCTTCTCCGCGACGTTGCCGGCCGAGGTGCGGGCGCTCGCCGACTCGATGCTCCGCGACCCGCTCGAAGTGAAGACCGCACCCCAGGCCACCTCGGCCGAGACGGTCGCGCAGTCGGTCTATCACGTTGCAAAGCAGGAGAAGAAGCGGCGGCTCGTGCAGCTGCTCCGCGATGAGCCGATGTCGCGGGTGATCGTGTTCACCCGCACGAAGCACGGGGCTGACAAGCTGCACCGCGATCTCGACAAGGCCGGCATCTCGGCGGCGGCGATCCACGGCAACAAGTCGCAGAACCAGCGGGAGCGGGCGCTCGCGGCGTTCAAGTCGCCGCGGCCGCCGGTGCTGATCGCGACCGACATCGCCGCCCGCGGGATCGACGTGGACGCCGTGTCGCACGTCGTGAACTACGAACTGCCGCACGAGCCCGAAA
>RFUD01000217.1 GCA_009923125.1 Planctomycetia bacterium | reverse complement strand
CGCTGACGGTGAGCCTCGCCGGAACGGGCACCCACTCATTCAACGCCGACAGTGGCCGGACGATCACCGTCGCGTCGTCGGCCGTCCTCGCCAATAAAGCCAGCGAAAGCGGCACGCTCGACAAGTCGGGCGCGGGCACGCTCGTTCTCCAGGGTGCGAACACCTACTCCGGCGCCACCACGCTCTCGGCCGGCACGCTGCGGCTCTCGAACCAGAACGCGATCCAAAACAGCACGCTCACGATGAACGGCGGCTCGCTCGCGTTCGATTCCTCGGTGGGCGGCAACGCCTTCACGGCCGGTGGCCTCTCGGGCACCTCGAGCGGGGCAGGCTTCGACATCGCGCTGCAAAACAACGCCGGCTCCCCGGCGGCGGTCACGCTCACCGTGGGCGGCAACAACGCGAGCACCACGTATGCGGGTGTGCTGTCCGCAGCCGGAGCGCTCACGAAGTCGGGTAGCGGCGTGCTCACGCTCACCGGGGCGAACACGTTCTCGGGGGCGACGACGGTGTCGAGCGGGTCGCTCCGAATCGGCAGCGGCGGCACGACGGGCGCGATCGGCTCGACGTCGGGCGTCTCGGTGGCAAGCGGTGCCACGCTCGCCTTCAATCGCTCCGACAACTACGGCGGCAACTTCACCCGCACGATCACCGGCTCCGGCGGCGTCGTCCTCTCCTCGGGCACGCTCACGCTCCAGAACACCGGCAACACCTTCAGTGGCGGCATCGCCGTCAACGGCGGCGTGCTCATGAGCCTGGGCAACAGTGCGGGCAACACGATCACGGTCAACAACGGTGGCTCGCTCGGCATGGCTGGCACCGACACGTGGGGCGCCGCCACCGCGACGAGCACGCCGGCCATCACGATCAACGCCGGCGGCAACATGACGACCGATGGCCAATTCAACTCCCTCCGCAACCTCACGCTCGCCGGTGGCACGCTCAGTATGAACGGCGGCTTTGCGAGCACTGCATCCGCCCTCGTCCTCGGCGGCACGGTCACGGCGAGCGGGCCGGTCACGAGCACGATCGTCGTCACCTCGGGCAGCAACAACGCGATCCGCCTCGGTCGGCAGGGCACGTCGGAGGCGACGGAGTTCAATGTGTCCGATCCAGCTGGCTCGCTCTCTGTGGGCACCGTGCTCGATAACAACTTCGGCTCCATCAGCGGCCTTACGAAGTCGGGCAGCGGCGTGCTCGTGCTCTCGGCAGCCAACATCTATTCCGGCCCCACGACGGTCAGCGTCGGTACGCTGCAGGTCGGCAATGGCGGCACGGCTGGATCGATCAACGCAAGCAGCGGCTTCACGGTCGCGAGCGGCGCCACGCTGGCCTTCAACCGCTCCGACAACTACGGCGGCGCGCTCACGAACACGTTCAGCGGCTCAGGCACGATCGCCGTCAACTCCGGCACGCTCGGGCTCAATGCCGCGGGCTCGAGCGGGTATTCGAGCAACCTCGGCGTCGTGATCAACAACGGCGGCTCGGTGGTCCTCAGCCACAGTGATATGTTCGGCGGCACCGGCTGGGATGCCACGGCATCCCCGGCCTTCACCGTCAACGCGGGCGGCGTTCTCTCCTCGACCAATAGCTACAATACGCTCTGGAACGCGACGCTCAACGGCGGCACGCTGCGAAGCAATGGCGGAGCCAACAGCCCCGCCCAGGCCTTCGCTCTGGCAGGCACGCTCACCATCGGCGGCTCGACGGCGTCGCTCATCGAGTCGGGCACGATCGGCAACGGCCTCAATGCGGTGAACATCAGTGGGAACGGCAACAATACGCTCACGATGAACGTCGCCGACGCGACGGGCAATGCAAATGCCGACCTCACCGTCACCGCCGTCCTCCAGAATAATCGCAGCACGCTTTCCAACTTGACGAAGGCCGGCGCGGGAACGCTCGTGCTGGCGGCGGCCAACACCTACACCGGCACGACGACCGTCAACGCCGGCACCCTTCAGATCGGAAGCGGCGGCTTGGCCGGATCGATCGGCTCGACGTCGGGTGTCTCGGTGGCCAGCGGCGCGACGCTCGCCTTCAACCGCTCCGACAGCTACGGCGGCGCCTTCGACCGCCAGATCACCGGTTCCGGAGCGGTGACGCTGTCGTCCGGCAGCCTCGTGCTGACGAACAACGACACCTATTCGGGCGCCACGACGATCTCGGCCGGAACCCTGCAGATCGGCAACGGCAGCACGGCCGGTGCGATCGGCTCGACGTCCGGCGTCTCGGTCGCCAGCGGTGCCACGCTGGCCTTCAACCGCTCCGACAACTACGGCGGCAACTTCACCCGACTCATCAGCGGGTCAGGCAGCGTTGTGCTGTCATCCGGAACGCTTACGCTGCAGAACACGAGCAACACGTTCGCCGGTGGGTACACGGTGAACGGCGGCGTGCTCATGAGCAGCGGAACGTCGATCACCGCCGCCAACAGCGTCACCGTGAATAGCGGCGGCACGTTCGGGATGGCCGGCACCGACACCTGGGGCGCCGCGACCACGACGAGCACGCCGGCGGTCACGATCAACGCCGGCGGCAACCTGACGACGGATAACCAGTTCAATTCGCTCCGCAACCTCACGCTCGCCGGTGGCACGGTGTCGCTCAACGGTGGCCTGAATTCCTCGGCCGGAGCGCTCGTTCTCGGCGGCACGGTCGCGGTCAACGGCGCCACGACGAGCACAATCACCGTCACCACGGGCAGCAACAACTTCATTCGCCTCGGACGCCAAAACACATCCGAAGCGACGGTATTTAACGTGTCGAATGCCGCAGGCATGCTCGCGGCAGGCGCTCCTCTGCAGGATAATTTCGGCGCGAATAGTGGCCTGACGAAGTCGGGCGTGGGCACGATGATGCTCTCCGGTAGCAACGGCTACACCGGTGTCACGACCGTCTCCGCCGGCACCCTGCAGATCGGAAGCGGCGGCTTGGCCGGATCGATCGGCTCGACGTCGGGTGTCTCGGTGGCCAGCGGCGCGACGCTCGCCTTCAACCGCTCCGACACGGCAGCCTCGTGCTCACGAACAACGACACCTATTCGGGCGCCACCACGATCTCGGCCGGCACGCTGCAAATCGGGAGCGGCGGCACGGCTGGTGCGATCGACTCGACGTCGGGCGTTTCGGTCGCCAGCGGCGCCACGCTCGCCTTCAACCGCTCCGACAACTATGGCGGCAACTTCACCCGGCTCATCAGCGGGTCGGGCAGCGTCGTCGTGTCGTCGGGAACGCTCACGCTGCAGAACACGAGTAATACGTTCGCCGGCGGCTACACGGTGAACGGCGGCGTGCTCATGAGCAGCGGCACTTCGATCAAGGCTGCCAACAGCGTCACGGTGAACAATGGCGGCACGTTCGGCATGGCCGGCACCGATACCTGGGGCAATGCCGGCACGACGAGCACGCCCGCGGTCACGATTAACGCCGGCGGCAACCTGACGACGGACAGCCAGTTCAACTCGCTCCGTAACCTCACGCTCGCCGGTGGCACGGTCACGCTCAACGGCGGGTTGAATTCCACGACCGGTGCGCTCGTGTTGGGCGGCACGGTCGCGGTCAACGGCGCGACGACGAGCACGTTTGCCGTCACGACCGGCAGCAACAACTTCATCCGTCTCGGCCGCGAAGGGACATCCGAAGCGACCACGTTCAACGTTTCCGATGCCGGCGGTCAACTCCTGGCGGGCGTTGACCTCCGGAACAACTTTGGCGGTTCAGTGAGCGGCCTGACAAAGACGGGCCTCGGCACGATGGTGCTGAGCGGAAACAACACCTATGTCGGCGCAACGACGGTCTCGGCCGGGCAGTTGCTCGTGAACGGCACGAATGCCGGCACCGGCGGCACCACGGTCGCAGCAGGGGCCACGCTCGGCGGCTCGGGCGTGATCGGCGGCGCCGTCACCGTGAACGGCCTGCTCTCTCCGGGCAACAGCCCGGGGCATCTCTCCGTCGCCTCGCTCGTGCTCAATCCCTCGAGCACGGTGCTCCTGGAGATCACCGGCACGACGGCCGGCACGCAATACGACCAGGTCAGCATCCTCTCCGGCGGCTCGCTCACCTACGGCGGCACGATGCAGTTCAATCTGGGCCAGGCCTTCTCCGATAACACCACGTTCAACCTCTTCGAGGGCTTCGGCTCGTCGTTTGGCGGCAACTTTGCGAGCATCGCGAGCGTCGGCTCCTTCTACAACGGCGTCACGTTCACCCGCGTGAACAACTTGTGGACGAGCGGCACGACCAACGGGCAGTCGCTCGAGTTCAACCAGGCGACCGGCCAACTCGTGATCGTGCCCGAGCCGGGGGCCCTGGCCCTCGCGGGCCTGGGCGTCGCCGTCGCAGCGTGGGCTCTCCGTCGGCGAAAGTGAATCCGCGTCCGGGTTGTGCGGGGGCGGCGTGGAATCGACGGAGAAACGGCTCCGCCAACCGCTTCGAGTTCGGCCTCACGGCGCAATGATCCGCGCGACCCGCGAACGGTATCAAATCGTCACGTGACATGTCATACTGACATTCGGTTGCTTTACGCCCCCGCCGACCGCATCGCTCACCGATGAATGTTTTCCACGCCGTTGCGGCGGCCGTCTTGACCGCCTCCCTCGGCTGGGAGCAGTTGCCGCCGATCCCCGATAGCGAGGGCTTCGCGGGGTGTTTCGCCGGCGTGTCCGGCGGGGCGGTCGTGGTGGCCGGCGG
>RFUD01000216.1 GCA_009923125.1 Planctomycetia bacterium | reverse complement strand
CTGGGTGATCACGATGTCGTGCGGATGGCTCTCCCGCACGGCCGCCGCCGACACCTGGATGAACCTCGCGTCGCGACGCAGTTCGTCGATCGTGCGCGTGCCGCAGTACCCCATCCCGGCCCGTAGCCCGCCGACGAGCTGGTACACGAACACGCTGAGGGGCCCCTTGAACGGCACCCGCCCCTCGACCCCCTCGGGCACGAGCTTGTCGCCCCCGCGGCCGGTCGCCCTCTGCCGGTAGCGCTCGCTCGAGCCCTGGACCATCGCCCCCAGGGAGCCCATGCCGCGGTAGGCCTTGAACGTGCGGCCCTGGTACAGGACGGTCTGACCGGGGCTTTCCGCGACGCCGGCGAGCAGCCCTCCCACCATGCAGCAGTGGGCCCCCGCGGCGATCGCCTTGGTGATGTCGCCGGAGTAGCGGATGCCTCCGTCGGCGATCACCGGCACACCGGCCTCGGCCGCCTCCTGGGCGGCGTCCCAGACGGCCGAGATCTGCGGCACGCCCACGCCCGAGATCACCCGCGTCGTGCAGATCGACCCGGGACCGATCCCGACCTTCACGCCGTCGGCCCCCGCCTGGATGAGGTCGCGGCACCCCTCACGGGTCGCGACGTTGCCGGCGATCACCTCGATGCCCCACCGCTTCTTGATCGTGGACACGGTCTCGATGACGTTCGCGGAGTGCCCGTGGGCGGAGTCCACGACGAGCACGTCGACGCCCTTGGCGATCAGGCTCTCGGCCCGCTCGAAATCGAACACCCCCACCGCGCCACCGACACGCAGCCGCCCCTGGCGATCCTTGCAGGCGTTGGGGAACCGCTTCATCATGTCGATGTCCTTGATCGTGATCAGGCCGGTGAGCAGGCCGGCGGCATCGACGAGGAGGAGCTTCTCCACCTTGTTGGCCATGAGGATCTTTTCCGCCTCGTCGAGCGACACGGCGCCGGTGGCGGTCACGAGGCCGCTCTTCGTCATGATCTCGGCCACCGGCGTGTCGCCGCGCTCGAGAAACCGCAGGTCGCGTCGCGTGATGATGCCGACGAGCCGCCGGTCGTCCGCCGTGATCGGAACGCCGGAGATGTTGTACTGATCCATCACCTCGCGGGCCCGGGCCACGGTGGCCGAGGGGGGCAGGGTGACCGGGTCCATGATGATGCCGTTGGCGCTGCGTTTGACCTTGTCCACCTCCTCGGCCTGCCGCTCGACCGAGAGGTTCTTGTGGATCACCCCGAGGCCGCCCTCCTGGGCCAGGGCGATCGCCATCTCGCTCTCCGTGACGGTATCCATCGGGGAGCTGACGAGCGGGATGTTGAGGCGGATGCCGCGGGTCAGGTTGCTGCTGACGTCCACGTCGGCTGGCACGACGGCCGAGTAGCGGGGCACGAGCAGCACGTCATCGAAGGTGATCCCGGTTGCGACGATTTTCCCGTCCATGAGGCTTTCCTGGGGGCCTGGAAAACCGCGAAGTATGACGGCGCGGGGCGAAAAAGGGCAATCGACCGCCCGGCGGCGGCGGATTCGGGCCACCGGCCCGGCACGCACGAAAACCGTGTCCTACGTTTGATGGTCTGGTGAGCGGCACGGCCGACGCCGGCCCTCGTCCCACGCCCTCCTCCAACCCGACGGTCACCATGCGTTTCATCGACGACTCCCTCGACGCGGCCGACAGCCGCCCCTCCGCCATGGTCCCGGAGGGAGCGGTCGCCCGCCCCGACCGGCGTTCGCTCGAGGCCCATCTCGCCCGCCGCCGGTACGGTCGCTTCACGCTGACCGAGGCGGTCCGGCCGAGCTGGCAGCTGGAGGTGGTGCCGCAGGCCGGCTACCGGTTCGACACGTACACCGACGCCCGCACCGGCACCCGCCTGCCGGCGATCATCGCGTCGGTGTCGAGTGAGCAGCTGTTTGACACCTTTCTCGCGCTGCTCGAGCCGCTCGGCGACGTGTGCGACGTGGTGCTCGAGACCTCCCACGACGCCCCGGCCGGCGACGCGCCGCGCCGCGAGACGACCCGCGAGGGGATCGAGCGACTGGTGCTCGAAAGCGTGCTCTGGGACTTCGAGGACCTGCTGCTCAACGACGGCTGCACGGGAATCGCGATCATGCACGCCGATCAGCCGGTCGAGGTCCAGCTCGACGAGCACAAGCTGCTCGTGGTCTACGCCGCCTCGCCGACCGCGGCCTGGTCCGCAACGACCGGATGCGGTTCATCTCCCAGGGCGAGCACCTCCACACGTCCCACACCCGGTTCGCCCGGCTGTTCGACGACATGGCGGGCCAGCTCGGAGCCGAATAACGGGGCTTTCCCCGTCCCACACTGGCCTTGAGTCCTGGCGGCGGATTCGCGACCCTTTCGCCATGCGTTGGTCGCTGGTCACGTCCGCATGCTTGATGAGCCTGCTCGCGGCAGGTCGGGGCTTCGCGCAGTTCTCCGCCCCGAGCCAGCCCGACCCCTTCGCGCCGCTGCCCGCGGGCGTGGCGATCGATCCACAGGGGCAGGTCATGGGACCCCCGGGCCCGGGACTCGTCGCCGGCCCGGGCACCAAGAACGCCGCGGTCATCCCGCCCCTCGACGCCGAGGTGGTCTGGCGGACGATGGTGGACGTGGCCGACGACTACTTCAAGGTCCAGACCGAGCAGCGGGTCGTGTTCGCCAACGGCGTGCCGACGGAAGGACGCATCGACACCTACCCGCAGACGGGCGCCACGCTGCTCGAACCCTGGCGCGGCGATTCCGTCGGATTCCGCGAACGCCTGGAGAGCACGCTGCAGTCGATCCGTCGCCGCGGCACCATGCGGCTGATTCCCGATGCGGCCGGCTGGCGGATCGAGACCGTGGTCGTCAAGGAACTCGAGAACATGCCCCGCCCGATGCGGGCCACGGCAGGCGGGGCGTCGTTTCGCAACGACGACTCGCTCTACCGCTACGGCACGCCGCTGCCCACGCTCGGCCAGCAGGTCGGCGACCAGCCGCGGCCCGTGGCCAACCCGACGCCCAATCTCGGGTGGATCCCACTCGGCCGAGACCCGTTGCTCGAACAGCGGATGCTGTCGAACGTGCTGGCCAAGCTCGGCGTCGCGCCGCTTCCGCAGGCCGGGCCCGCCGCGCCGCCATCCGATCCGGGCGGCCCGATCCCCGCGCCGCCGACGCCGAGCGGCCCGGTCTTCGGTGCGCCCATCGCTCCGGAGCAACTGCCTCCCGGAGCCGTCGTCGCCCCGGGCCCGCCAGTCCCGATCGAATCGCTGCCGCTGCCCCGATAGCGTGGCCCCGGTCGCGTGGCCGCGGTGTGTCACTCGTCGGTGACGCAGCCCTTCGAGGCCGGCTGCACGCAGCGGATGTACTTCGCCAGCATCCCGCGGGTGGCCTTCGGCGGCGGTGCCTGCCAGGCGGCCCGGCGGGCGGCGAACTCGGCCTCGGTGACGTCGGCGTCGATCGACGCGGCATCGGCGTCGATCACCACCATGTCACCGTCGCGGAGCAGGGCGAGCGGACCGCCCTCCTGCGCCTCGGGCACCACGTGGCCGACGATGAAGCCGTGCGACCCCCCCGAGAAGCGGCCGTCGGTGACGAGCGCCACGTCGGCCCCGAGGCCGGCACCCATCAGGGCCGAGGTCGGCGTCAGCATCTCGGGCATCCCGGGCCCACCCTTGGGGCCCTCGTACCGGATCACGACGACGTCGCCGCGCTGGATCGCTCCCTGCTCGAGCGCCGCGAGCATCGCCTCCTCGCTGTCGAACACGCGGGCCGGACCACGAAACCGCGAGCCCTCCTTGCCGGTGATTTTCGCCACGGCCGAGTCCGGGGCGAGGTTCCCGTGCAGGATCGTGATGTGTCCGGTTTTCTTGATCGGGCTCTCGACGGGCTGGATGATCTTCTGGCCCGGGGCGAGACCCTTGCTCGTGGCGAGGTTCTCGGCGAGCGTCTTGCCGGTGACGGTCATGCAGTCGCCGTCCATCAGGCCCTTGTCGAGCAGGTACTTCATGAGGCCGCTCGTGCCGCCGATCGAGTGCAGGTCCTCCTGCACGAACTTGCCGCTGGGCTTGAGGTCGGCGAGGTACGGGATACGGCGGGCGACCCTCTGGAAGTCGGCGGGCCCCAGGTCCACGTTCACGGCGCGGGCCATCGCGATCAGGTGGAGCACCGCGTTGGTCGATCCGCCCAGGGCCATGATCGTGACCATCGCATTCTCGAACGCCCGGCGGGTCATGATGTCGCGGGGCTTGAGGTCCCGTTCGAGCAGGGTGCGAACGGCGGCGCCCGCCCGCAGGCACTCCTCCAACTTGTCCGGATGCTCGGCCGGGATCGACGCGCTGTCGGGCAGGGCCATGCCCATCGCCTCGATCGCCGTGGCCATCGTGTTGGCGGTGTACATGCCGCCGCAGGCTCCGGCCCCCGGGCAGGCGTGGCGGACGATGTCGAGCGTGGTGCCGTCGGCCAGGTGACCGGGCTTGATCGTGCCGCCGTACACCATGAGGGCCGGCCTGTTGAGCCGCCCCATCGCGATCAGGCACCCCGGCATGTTCTTGTCACAGCCGGGGATGGCGACCAGGGCGTCGTACCACTGCGCGTGCATCACCGTCTCGATCGAGTCGGCGATGACGTCGCGGGAGGGCAGCGAGTAGCTCATGCCCTCGGTGCCCATCGAGATCCCGTCGCTCACGCCGATCGTGTTGAACCGCATCCCCACCATGCCGGCAGCCACCACGCCCTCG
>RFUD01000215.1 GCA_009923125.1 Planctomycetia bacterium | reverse complement strand
TTCGCGGTGAGCATGATGATCGGGATGTCGCGGGTCTTCGGGTCGCCCTTCAGCCGTCGGCACACCTCCAGGCCGTCCACGGCGGGCAGCATGAGGTCGAGCACGATCAGGTCCGGGGGCTGCTTCCGCGCCGACTTCAGCGCGTCCTCACCGGTGCCCACGCACGTGACGCGATAGCCCTCGCGGGTGAGGTTGTAGCGGACGAGCTCGAGCAGATCCTCCTCGTCGTCCACCACGAGCACGGAGTGTCCACCGACCGTCTCGGGCGTTCTCGACTTTGACATCGAATGTTCCACGATGCTGGAGGGCCATGCACACATCCGCCACAGTCTAGCTCGGCCCGCGAATCGCCCGGAAGCGTTAGTTTTCGGTGAGAGGTCACGACAACAGCAGTTCGATGTCGTCGGCCGAGAGCGTCGTGAGCAGGCTGTCGTCGGCCCGCACGATGGAGTCGGCGAGCTCGCGCTTGCGATCCTGCAGGGCGAGGATCTTCTCCTCGACCGTGTCGCGCGCGATGAGTCGGTAGGCGAACACGCGGCGGGTCTGGCCGATCCGATGGGCGCGGTCGACGGCCTGCGCCTCGACCGCCGGGTTCCACCACGGATCGAGAATGTAGATGTAGTCGGCGGCGGTCAGGTTCAGACCCTGGCCCCCCGCCTTCAGGCTCACGAGGAACAGCGGGCAATCGGGATCCTCCTGGAACCGCACGACGCGGGCCTGGCGATCGGTCGTCTTGCCGTCGAGGTACTCGTAGGTGACGCCGCGGGCGTCGAGCTGCCGGCGGACGATGGCGAGAAAGCTGGTGAACTGGCTGAACACGAGCACCTTGTGCCCCTCGGCGATCACCTCGTCGAGCTGCTCGAGCAGGACTTCCAGCTTCGCGCCAGGTTCGTCGATCCGGCCGGGATCGACCAGCCCCGGATGGCAGGCGGTCTGCCGCAGCCGCAGGAGCGCCTCCAGCACCGCGATCCGTGACCGGCCGAGCCCCATGCGGCCGATCCGGCCCGAAAGCTCCTGCCGGTAGTGCTCGCGCAGCTCGTCGTAGGCCTTGCGCTGCTCCTCGCCGAGTTCGCAGAAGATCGTCTGCTCGGTCTTCTCCGGCAGGTCGGAAAGCACCTGGTCCTTCGTGCGCCGCAGCAAAAACGGCCGTACCGCCCGGGCCACGATCTCCGCGGCGCCGGCCCCGCGGCCCCCGGCGAGAAACTGCCGCAGACGCGTGGCGCTGCCGAGCTGCCCCGGGTTGAGAAACTCGAAGATGCTCCACAGCTCGCCGATGTGGTTCTCCACCGGCGTGCCCGTGAGCGCGAGGCGATGCCGGGCCTTGAGCAGCCGGCAGGCCTTCGCGGCCTGGCTGGCCGCGTTCTTGATCGACTGCGCCTCGTCGAGCACGACATAGTCGTACTCCGCCTCGCGGTGCCGCAGGACGTCGCGCCGCAGCGTCCCGTAGGTGGTCAGGATGATGTCGTGGTCCGCGAGCGACTCCGCGCCCTCGGAGCGGCCGCTGCCGGTGTGGTTGAGCACCCGCAGCCCGGGCGCGAACTTCCGCGCCTCCTCGACCCAGTTGAAGATCAGGCTCTTGGGAACGATCACGAGCGACGGCCGATGCGGTAGACCGCCCTCCCGCACCAGCGTCTGCCGGCGGACGAGCATCGCGAGCACCTGGATCGTCTTGCCGAGGCCCATGTCGTCGGCCAGGCAGCCGCCGAGTCCGGTGCGCTCGAGGAACACGAGCCAGCCGAGCCCCTCCCGCTGGTAGTGCCGCAGCGTGCCGATGAAGCCGGCGGGCTCCGGCTCCGCTTCCGGCCGCTCTCCCTTCGCCAGCTCGGCACGGATCATCTCGAATGCCTCGTCCACGCGCGAACGCGGCTGGCCCGCCAGCAGCGCGTCGAGCAACGCCACCTGGATGCGGCTGTAGCGGAGCCGGCCGTCGTGCTTGTCGGCGAGCGCCATCATGGGCTCGAACTGCGCGGTGAATCCCTCCGGCAGGATGCCCACCGAGCCGTCCGCCAGGGGGACCGACCGCTCGCCGCGGGCAAGGGCCTCGAGGAGCGCCGGCATGTCGGCGACCACGCCGCCAAAGTCGACGCTGCCGGACAGCTCGAACCAGTCGATGCCGCTCGTCACGTTCCACGACACGCTGCCCGCCGGCCGGTAGCGTCGGCCGGCCACCTCGACCGCCCAGCCTTCGGCGGCGAGCTGCGCGACGGAGGCGTCGAGCCGGGCTCGGGGAATCTCGACGTGATGGCCGGGCTCGTCCGCCCCCTCGCCCCGGCGCGGCGCCACGACGCCGTACCGGGGCAGCATGGCGAGTGCCGCCCGCTCCGCCGCCCGGTCGCGGCGCACGAGCACGCGGCGGGCCGAATCCACCGCACCACCCGCCGGATCGTCGGCGGCGATCTGAACGGCGCCGTAGTCGAACCAGATCCGTCCGGCGAGCTGCACGCGCGGCACGGCGCGGCGCCGCCCGGGACGACGCGGGCCCGAAGCCGGCTCGTCGTCGTCCATGTCCACCGTCGGGGTGTCGTCGAGCACGAGCTTCGGCCGTGGAGGACCCGACTCGATCCGCCAGCCCGACCAGGCCGGTAGTTCGATCCGGGGCAGCTCGGCAAGCGTCGCCAGCCGCTCGATCAGTCCGTCGGTCTGGTTGCCGGCGAGCTCGATCGGCCCGCGACGCTCGAACTGCTCGAGCCAGCGCACCGGACCGCCCCAGCCGTCGCCGCCGACCGACAGCCGCGCCAGCCGGTCGGCGAACACCACGAGTCCGGATCGCAGGATCGCCCGCGGCTCCTTGAGGTCCTTCCGCTGGCTGCCGCGGACGAGCATGCCCCGCAACGTCGCCTTGGCGGGCCGCTTCGCCGGCCGCGCCTCGCCGGTCATCTCGTCGAGCGTCTCCGCCTTCGTGCTCACCGTGTCCTCGGGATCGAGCACGAGGGCGAATTCCCACGCCCGACCACCGTCCCAGGTCAGCGGGATCACCGTGTCGGGCGCCCGGCGGGGCTCCGGCTGCACGATGAGCCGCCCCCGTTCGCACAGCATCGCGAGGTGTGCCGCAGCCGCCTCGGGACTGACCGCGATGCGGCAGACCGTCCGGTGCTCGAGCGGCTCGGCCACACCCGTCTCGCCGACGGCCGCCGTGCCCACGAGTTCCGCGAGCAGCGCCCGCTCGGCCGTATCCAACGCGTCGTACTCGACATCCCCGGCGGGACCGATCGTGATCGGCTGCGGGCGGCCGGTGGCGTTGCCGGCGACGTCGAGCTGCATCCGGCAGGGCTTGAGCACCGCCGCGCGGGTCTCGGTCGAGGCGGTGACATCGAGCAGGAACACGATCGTTCCGCCGGCCCGGCGGCCATCGACGAGTTCGAGCGCCTCGGCCCGGACCGCGGGCTCCACGAGCCGCCGCCGCTCCTCGAGGTCGGTCGCCCACACCGGCTGCCGCCCGGAGCCGCGCCGCGCGACCGCCGTGGTCGCGGTGGCGTGCACGCGCACCGGACCCCGCACACGCGGGCGTTCCTCGACCTCGTCCCCGTCGTCCGGTGCCGAGGGCTCGCCGCTCGCCGTCTCGGTCGCCTCGTCCGCGTCCGCATCGTCCGCGGGAACGATGTCGAGCGAGACGGGCGTGTGGTCCTGGAGACTGGAAAACAGCCCGCGGCGATCGACCTCGAGGATCGTCGCGGCGAGCGCCGCGCACGGCCTGCCGGCCCGCCCCCGCGGGGTCGTGCTGCGGCTCTCGAGCGTCATGCCGCCGCGTCGGCCCGCGGAGAGTTCGAGCAGCACCTCGTGCGTCTCTCCCGTCCCGTCGGTCACGCTCGCCCGCACCTGCCCCACGCGCGGGCACGAGATCCGTACGGCGGTGGCGGCCCTGGCGGTCGCGATGTCCGCCGCATCGAACTGGTGAAACAGCCGCTTCTCGAGACTCGTCATGCGGTGCGATAACCCTCGGATGGTGGGTCGCGCACGACGGCTCGACGCCGGGGGCGGCGATGGCGCGCAACACGCTGTTGTACCCCGCCGGGCCGGTGATTGGCGAGGGCGGGCTACCCGTGCTTCACCGCGGCGATGAGTTCGACCACGTTCTCGACGGGGGTCTGCGGCAGCACGCCGTGGCCGAGGTTGAAGATGTGGCCCGGACGGCCCGCGGCCTGAGCCAGGATCTCCCGGGTCCGGCGCCGCACCGTGTCGCGGTCGGCGAGCAGCACGGCCGGATCGAGGTTGCCCTGCACCGCCCGGTCGTGGCCGACCACACGCCAGGCCTCGGCGAGTTCGATCCGCCAGTCGATGCCGATCACCGACCCGCCCGCCTCGCGCAACAGCGGCAGCAGCGCCGGGTTGCCCGTGGCGAAGTGGATCACCGGGCCGTGGGCGGCGGCGGCCGCGATCGCGGCCCGACTGTGCGGCAGGACATAGCGCCGGTAGTCGTCGGGACCGAGGCAGCCGACCCAGCTGTCGAAGACCTGCACGATCTGCGCGCCCGCCGCGAACTGGGCCACCAGGTAGCGGCCCACCGCGCGGGCGAGCCGGGCCATCAGGTCGTGCCAGGCGGCCTCGTCCCGGTACATCAGCGACTTCGTGTGCAGCCAGGCCTTGCTGCCGCCCCCCTCGACGCAGTACCCGGCGAGCGTGAACGGGGCGCCTGCGAAGCCGATCACGGGAATCGAGTCGTCGAGGCCCGCCCGCGTCGCCCGCACCACGTCCATCACGAACCCGAGCGGGTCGAGGTCGTCGAGTTCCCGGAGGCGGTGCACCTCGGCGGCCGTGCGGATCGGGTTGTGG
>RFUD01000214.1 GCA_009923125.1 Planctomycetia bacterium | reverse complement strand
GGCAGACGCCGGCGGATCTGAAGGAAGCCTACGGTCTCGGCATCCAGATCCACGCCGACGGCCGCTACGGCCACGCCGGCGCCTACGCGACCGACCTCACGGTGGACGACGCCCGCGGAATCGCCACGGTGTGGCTCGTGCAGGACGCGAGTCCGAACAAGCCGTCGAACGCGTGCAAGGCCGCGGTCGAAAAGTGGCTGGCGATGCGGCCCTGGGAGATCGCAAACGCAGTACCGAAGGCGTGCGGCGACCGCAACCTGCCGCTCGAGCAGGTGTATCCGCCGGAGGCGTTTCATCATGCAGGCCGGGGCGGCAGGGTGCTCGACGTCACGAAGCCCCCATTCAACGCGAAGGGCGACGGCGTCACCGACGACACGACGGCCCTCCGCGCAGCCCTGCGATTCGTCGCCGAAAGTTACGAGCCGCTCACCGGCGACGGCTGGTCGTACTGCGGCTGCAAGCTCGACAAGAGTTGGATTATCTACCTGCCGGCCGGCGAATACCTGGTGCGCGACACGCTCGACCAGGGCTGGCCCGTGCGGGTCTGGAGCCCGCGGGATGGCTGGAGCACGATCCGCCGCACGACGCTGGCCTCGCCCGAGGAGGTGGCCCGCCGGCGGCCGGAGCAGTGGGCCGCGGAAAACTTCTGCATCCGCATCGTGGGCCAGAGCCGGGCCAAGACGATGATCCGGCTCGCGGACGCCTGCCCGGGGTTCGAAGCGGGCCGGGCGAAGGCCGTGGTCGACTTCCACCAGGGGATCTTCTCGAACGTCAGCCAAGGCAACTATTTCGAAAACATCACGATCGACACGGGCACGGGCAATCCCGGTGTGGTCGCCCTGCGCTGGAGCGCCGCCAACTGGGGCGGCGTCCGCAGCGTGCTGTTGCGTTCGGGCGACGGCCAGGGCCGCGTCGGGCTCTCGATGGACGTCCCGTGCGTCGAGGGCTACCTGCGGGACATCACCGTGGAGGGGTTCGAAACCGGGATCGATCTGGGGGCTGGCAGCGCGGCCAACGTCGCGGTGCTCGAACATGCCACGGTGAAAAGCCAGTCCGTCGCGGGCATCCGCGTCGGCAAACACCACGAGTGCCTCGATGCCCGGAAGGTGCTGTTCGAAAATGTGCCCACGGCATTGAAGGTCGACAACGGCTCGCACGTGGTGCTGCTCGAGAGCCGGGCCGTGAGTGCGGCTGGCGCGAAGGCGGCGATCGCGGTGGCCGAGCACGGGCATCTTGTGCTTCGCGACTTCGCCGCGACCGGATTCGAGGCGACGATCGCGGAGGCCGGCAAAGAGCCGCTCCTGAGCGCCGCGATCGCCGCATACGACACCGAGGCGGTCGTGACGGTGCCTGGCGTCGCTCCCGCGCGGCCCGGGCTCGAGGCCCGCGACATGCCCGTCGTCCTGCCGGAGACTGATCTCGCGAAGTGGGCCGACGTGCAGGCGTTCGGGGCGGTGGGTGACGGCCTTGCCGACGACACGGCCGCGATCCAACGGGCGTGCGATAGCGGCCTGCCGGTGGTCTGGTTCCCCCGGGCGAACTACGTGGTGAACGGCACGGTGGACATCCCGGCGACGGTCCGCGAGCTCTGCTTCCTGCACGCGAGCGTGTATCGGTCGAAAGCGACTAAGTCGGCGATGTTCCGCGTGGCCGAGCCGACAACTGCGCCCCTTCTGCTGCGGGAAAACGTGAACGCCGGCGGCGTCTTCGTGGATCACGAGGCCGACCGGCCGCTCGTGCTCGAGGACGTGCAGAGCTGGTTTCACCACACGCGAAGCTATGCCCGAGATGCCGGCATGCTGTTTGCCGGACCGGCGGCTCAGACGGACGAGATCTGGCAGCTCTACCGCAACACGCGGCCTGCCGGCCCTCCCAAGGAGGTGCATGCGGCCAACGTGATGGGCTTCGCCGTGGGCGGGCCCGACGGGCGGCTGGCGATCGAGAACGTGCACGCGTGGGTGCGGCAGCTCGACAACGAACACATCCCGGGAGCCCAGGCGGCCTTCCGCGCCTGCGACGTCTGGCTGCTCGGGTTCAAGACGGAAAACGCCCCCCTGCTCTTCCACGCCGCCGGCGGCACGCGGCTCGCGATTTTCGGCGGCGTCAACCACGTCCTGGGCGACCACGCCCGCGGGGCCATGATCGTGGCGCACGACTCCGACGTGGCCGCTGCGTTCGTCGTCTGGAGCGGCGGCGGCCATCAGCCCGTCGTGATCGAGGCCGTGAACGGCGGGACGACCACAACGATTCCCACGGGCCGCTTCCCGCTGATCAATGCCCGCTCACCACCGGCGAGCGACACCACCCCGGGCACGCTCGTGATCACCCTCGCCCCCGTCGGTCATCGCGACCGTTGATCTCGTGAACCGCTGCCGGTCGGCCGACCCGGCTCGTCGTGGAGGCTACGAACTCGAATGATGCGTAAACCATTTGTTCACATCGCTGCCGGAATGCTTTTTGCCCTCGTGGGAGTGGCGTCGGCCGCCGAGACGCATCGATTTTCGGCTCCCGTGACGGTCAGCTCTCCGTCCGTCAACGCATTTACCTGCGCGATCGACTTCGACGTGGCCGCCGTGAGGCACGTGACGCCCGCGGACGTGCGGGTGGTCGTCGACGTGCGCGTCACCGGGACTGGCGCCGGCACCACGCTCAAACTCTTTGGCACCGCGGGGGACGGCCGGTCCGAGCGATTCCTCACCGAGACGCTCGTCTCCGCACGCGACAAGCACGCGCTCTTCGTCCTGCCCGACGAATGTTTTGCGCTGGTGGCGTCAGGCTCGCTCGCGCTCGAGGTGAGGCAGATGCCCGGCTCCGGTCTGACCGTGGAGGCCGTCGATGCGGCCCAAGCGACGCTCCTCGTCACGGAGCGCGACCCACACGCCGCCTGGTCGCTCGCCGAGATCCTCGACCCCGTGTGGCGGACGAAGCACATCGTGAACGAAACCGGGCTCCCGGTGTCGGAACAGGGGGAGCCCGCCGCGACACGGCTCCTGTTTCAGCCGAACGGGCCCGTCACCGTGCGCAGCTACACGCTCGGCATCACCTACAAGGAAGGCGTCGATTACGTCGTTGAAGGAAGCGTGCTGCGGCTTGTCGAAGGGTCGTCGATCCCCTTCCTCACTCGGGCCCAGCTGTTTCCCACCACCGCCGATGCCGCTCCCGGGACGATGCCCACCCACACCGGCGGCCTGATCGCCTTTGGCGAAGGGACGTTTTTCACCGACCGACAGCTGGCGATCTCCTACACGGCGTCCGGCCCGTGGGACGGGCCCATGCCCGACGGGAGCGCCGGACGTCTCAGCAGAACCCGTCGGCTTCTCCTCGAGGGCAGGCCGGTGACGATCGCGCTGTTTGGCGACAGCATCTCGACCGGTGCGAGCGCGAGTGGCCGCGAGGGACGGCCCCCCTTCGTGCCCGGGTTTGGGGAGCTCGTCATGCGTGGCCTGCGGGCGCGGTCGCAGAGCCCGATCACGTTCGTGAACCCCTCGCAGGGCGGCGCGACCGCAGCCTGGGGCCTGAGGGTCGCGGCGGCGTCGCTTGCGCCCGACAAGCCGGATCTGTGCATCCTCGGCTTCGGCATGAACGACGGCCACGGCACGCCGGTCGCCGACTACATCGCGCACGTGCAGGGGATCATGGAGATCGTGCGGAAGCAGAACCCGGAAGCCGAGTTCGTCCTCGTGGCATCGATGCCGCCCAACGCCGACTGGCGCTCGCTCGAGCCGATGAACGGGTATCTCGCAGCGCTCACAGCGCTCGAGTCCGAATCAGTGGCCGTCGCCGACGTGTGGTCGGTGAGCGGGCACGTTCTCAAGACGAAACGCTATTGCGACATCTCGGCCAACCACGTCAATCACCCGAGCGACTTCATGGTCCGGATCTATGCGCAGGTGGTGCTCGCGCTCTTCGACGTGCCCGCGACCGAGCGCACGATCCACGTCGCTCCTGGCGGCGACGATGCAGCCGACGGCTCGGCGGCGAGACCGGTCAGGTCGCTCCGGCGGGCGCTCGACCGCGCGCGGGAAATCCGAGCGGCCGATCCCGCGGCCCTCGGCGAGATCGCAGTGGAACTCGCCGACGGCACCCACAATCTGCCCGCCACGCTCGTGATCGTTCCGGAAGACTCGGGCACGCCGCAGGCGCCAACGGTCGTGCGGGCCGCGGCCGGAGCACGGCCGATCGTCAGCGGCGGTCGGCGAATCACGAACTGGCGGGTGAGCGAGGAGGCGGGCACCACCCGCTGGATGGCGGACCTTCCCGAGGTCCGCGAGGGCCGCTGGCACTTCACGCAGCTCTTCGTAAACGACCAGCGGCGTTTCCGGCCGACGGTGCCGGCGGACGGCTGGCACACGATCGCAGCGGCCTTGCCGCCCACGCCCGAGTCGGCCGGCAAGGGGCACGATCGGTTCGCCTGCGCCGCCGATGCCCTGCGTGCCGACTGGGCGAACCCTGCCGACGTGGAGATCATCGGCGTCCACTCCTGGTCGATGTCGCGGCTGCCGCTGCGCACCGTGGAGCCCGCCCCCGACGACCCGGCCATCGCGCACGTGACGCTCGCGGGGCGGACGCGGGCCGACGTCGCCTGGGCATCGTTCCCCAAGGGCAACCGCTTCCGCGCGGAGAATGTCCGCGAGGCGCTCGGCCGGCCCGGCTCGTGGTATCTCGACCGCTCCGCCGGCACGCTCACCTACTGCCCCATGCCTGGCGAGACGCCCGAGACTGCGGTCGTGGTCGCCCCGGCCGTGGAGCGGCTCGTCGAACTCCGCGGCGACGTGGCCGCCGGCCGGTTCGTCGAGCACGTCTCGTTCGAGGGCATTTCATTCGCGCATGAAAACTGGGCGCCCGGCCCCGAGGG
>RFUD01000213.1 GCA_009923125.1 Planctomycetia bacterium | reverse complement strand
CACCTCGTCGGGCGTGCCCTTCTTGAGATACCCGCCGACGCCGCAGTACAGGTCCTCGGTGTTTTCGCGGACGACGACGAAGTCGATGTCGTTCGGGCCGCGTCCGGCCAAGGGCGTTTCCACCCCGGGCAGAAGCTTCACGGGCCGCAGGTTGATGTACTGGTCGAGTTTGAACCGCAGGTCGAGGAGGAGACCCTTCTCCAGGATGCCCGGCGCCACCTGCGGATGGCCGATCGCTCCCAGGAAGATCGCGTCCTTGGTCCGCAGCAGATCCAGCCCGCCTTCGGGGATGATCTCGCCCGTCTTCAGATACCGATCGCCGCCCCAGTCGAGGTGTTCGACGTCGTACGTGAATCCCTCGAGCTGCGCGACCGCCGCCAGCACCTTCAGGGCCTCGGCCGTGACTTCCGGGCCGGTGCCGTCTCCGGGGATGGCGGCGATCTTCAGCGTCTTCGAGGCCATGAGCGCGGGTGCTCCTCAGGTGCGTGGTGGGGCCGGGAATCTACCCGACGATCGCTCCAGGGAAAACCAGCGTGCAACTTCCCCGGGCGCCGCCCGCCATGCGGCCGCGCCGTCAGTTCTGGCTGAAGTCGAGCGTCTTGCCGGTCTTCATGCCGAGCGGGTTCTTCAGAAACCGTTGGCGGCAGGCGTCGCAGAGGTCGAACCGCAGGCAGTGCGTGCCCTCACCGAAGGGATCGTCCTGGTCGAGGTCGCGATCGTCGATCGACTCGAGCAGGTCCTGCATCTCCTCCAGATGATCCGCCTCGTCCGCTCTCGCCTCCGCCCCGCAGCAGCCAGCCTCCTCGACATCCTCGACCGCCTGAAACACCTCGATTTTGACCACGTGCCGCACATCGGCGTGCGCGTCGATCGGCCGTTTGCAGAGGTCGCAGGAGTAGTGAAGCATGGATGACTCCGGGGCTGGCTGGGACGTGGGTTCGGGGGACGCATCCGCCTCGATACCGAGTTTGCCCGCAACCCGCGTGAAAGGCAAGGGATCGACCACCGTCACGACGGGGCAGGATCGGTCGAGTTGGCAGGCTTGCAGCGCCGCGGGTAGACTCTCCAGCATCCTGCGAGGCGCTGCTCCGCCACGCCGCCTCGCTGTCGGCCAGGGTGATGCCAATCATGGGCACCGCAAACGCGACGGCGATCCAGCCGGCCGGAATGGCCATCGGCAGCGCGTTGAATCTGAGCGTGCTGGTGCTGAACCGCTCGTTCGTCGCCGTGCACATCACGAACGTTCGGCGGGCGATCACGCTGCTGTTCCGCGAACTGGCGGAGGTCGTGCACATCGAGGATGGGCAATACGCCGCCTATCCCTTCGATTCGTGGCGCGAACTGTCGGCGCTCCAGGCGGGCTTTCGCACACCCGACCAGGACTGGGTGCGGGCGGTGGGCTACGAACTCCAGGCGCCCCGTGTGATCCGGCTGGTGTCGTGCGACCGGGGGCCGCGGCAGGGATTGCGGTTCAACCGCCGGAACGTCTTCGCCCGCGACGGCAACCAGTGTCAGTACTGCGGCAGCCACTTCCCCACGAGCGAACTGTCGCTCGACCACGTCGTGCCCCGCAGTCGCGGCGGCACCACCAGCTGGGAAAACATCGTCTGCGCCTGCGTGGCCTGCAACGTCCGCAAGGGAGGTCGCACCCCCCACGAGGCGCGGATGCAGATGATCAAGCAGCCTGTGAAGCCGAAACGCAGCCCCCTGCTCTCGATCAAGCTCGGGAACCCGAAGTACCAAAGCTGGAAGAGCTTCGTCGACAACGCCTACTGGCTCGTCGACCTGAAGTGAGCGTGTGAACCGCCATCCTCCCTCGACACGCCCAATCCGGCTCGGGGTCACCCCGTACCGTTTCGCCGGACGTTCCTGCGCCCATCCTGGGCTTCACTCACTCGGATGTGCCTGCGCTCCGGCATCCTGCCTGCGCTGGTCACATACGCCGGCTCAACGGCAGGGTAACCCCTCGCCTCCCCTGGTTGTGCGATGGAGTCAGCCCACCGTCGCGGCGCGGATGCCCGCCTCGGCGGCCGCCGCGAGGCGGTCGATCTCGTCGAGCGTGATGCACAGGGGCGGCATGATCACGACCGTGTCGCCGAGCTGCCGCAGGATGGCGCCGTGCCTGCGGGCGGTGAGGCAGGCCCGGGTGCCCCGCTGCTCCTGCCACGGGTAGGGACGCCGTGACGCCTTGTCGGCCACGAGATCCACGCCCGCCACGAGGCCGCACTGCCGCACGTCGCCGACATGGTCGAGCCCGCCCAGCCTGGTCACCTGCACCCGCAGCCTGTCGATCTTCGGCGGCAGTGACTCGAGCACGCGTTCGTCGCGAAAAATGTCGAGCGATTCGAGGGCCACGGCGGCGGCGAGGGGATTGCCGCCGTAGGTGTGGCCGTGGAAGAACGTGCGGCGTTCGGCGTGGGTGCCGAGGAAGGCGTTCCAGATCGTCGCCGTCGTGAGCGTGGCGGCCATCGGCAGGTAGCCGGCGGTGAGACCCTTCGCGAGACAGAGGATGTCGGGCGTCACGCGTTCCCGCTCGCACGCGAACAGCGTCCCGGTGCGGCCGAAGCCGACGGCCACCTCGTCGAGAATCAGGAGCACGTCGTGCCGCTCGGTGAGCTCGCGCACGCCCTGCAGGAATCCCGGCGGATGGACGAGGACCCCGCCCGCCGCCTGCACGAGCGGCTCCATCACGAGGGCCGCGACCGTGCCGCGGTGCTCGGCGAGCGTGCGGTCGAGCGTGGCGAGCGCCTCGGCGAGCGACGGGGCCGGGCGGCCTGTGTGCGGGCAGGGTCCGCCGGGGGAGGGAACGCGGACCGCGGCGAACGTGAGCGGTGCGAACATCGCCGTGAACCGATCGACGCCGCCCACGCCGATCGCGCCCAGCGTGTCGCCGTGGTACGCCTCGCCGATCGCGATGAAGGTCGTGCGGCCGGCCCGGGGCGGATCGGCCTGGAGCCAGTATTGAAACGCCATCTTCAACGCCGCCTCGATCGCGCTCGATCCGTCGCCGGTGAAGAACACCTTCGTGAGACCCGGAGGCGCGATCTCGACGAGCCGGCGGGCGAGGGCGACCGTGGTCGGGTTGGAGAGGCCGAGGTTGGTCGTGTGTGCGACCTTCTCCAGCTGCGCCCGGACCGCGGCGTCGAGCCGCGGGTGCCGGTGGCCGTGAACGTTGCACCACATGCTCGCCGAGCCGTCGAGGTAGGCGTTGCCGGCGGTGTCGACGAGCGTGGCCCCCTGCCCCGATTCGATCAGGAGCGGCTCGTACTCCTGCATCTGCGTGAACGCGTGCCAGACATGGTCGCGGTCCCAGCGCAGGAGGTCGTCGGTGGTGGGTGGGCGGTGGTCGCTCACGGGTGACCGACCATCATACAGCGAGCCTGCGGGGTGATCAGCGGATGGACACCGGCGTGCCCACGGCCGCGGTGAGCCGGAGATCGGCCCGCCCCTCGACGACGGCCGCCTCGATCAAGCCCTGGGAGCCGACGAGGGCCACGGCCGTGCCGGTGGCGGCGTCGCCGTAGGTGCGCACGAGCGTGGTGATCTCGTGGCCGCCGAGGTGCAGGCCGCCCGCTGCGGCCACGCGCGGCCAGAGCGTCGCCGGCAGGTTCGTCACGAGGTTGCCGAACGCGTCGACATGGATCACCTCCCCCTCGATGCCGGCGGCCGACTCGCGTGGCTCCGGCCACGGCAGCCGCACGAGGCTCGCGAGCGCGGGCCCGAGCGCATCGGGCGGCTCCCCGTCGAGGAGCCGGACGGCGGCGGGCGCGAGCACGTCGCGGCCGTGAAACGTGGCTGCGGCGCTCGCAGGCACCTCGAGCGCGCGGGCCTCCGCGAGCGACGCCCGCGCGAGCGCCCACGAGAGCACGCCGTTGTCGGGGCACAGAAACTCCTGCTCGCCGAGCCGCGCCCAGACGATCCGGCGCGCCGTGCCCACGCCGGGATCGACGACGACGATGTGCAGCGACCCGGCCGGAAACGCGAGGCACGCCTGCCCCACGATCCAGGATGCGGTGCGAATGTCGTGCGCCGGGAGGTCGTGCGCGATGTCCACGAGCGTGGGGGGCATGGAGGCGCGCAGGATCGCGGCCTTCAGCTGCGCGACGTAGACGCTGCCGGTTCCGAAGTCGGTGGTGAGCGTGACGATGCGGAGCATGACGGCGAGACTACCCGACAAGCGAGGGAATGTCGTCGAGGCCGATCGTCTCCACGGCCGGTCCGCCGGGTTCGCGGAGTGACTGGCGGCCCGGCGTGCGGCAGACGACGGCGAGATGCGCCACCGCTTCCGGCCCGATCGCCTCGCGGATCCGCAACAGGCGGCGGACGTCGCCGGTCGACGGAAATTCGCTCCACAGGGCGTCGAGGATCACGAGGCCGCGCGGCGTGCGGACCACGAAGTCGGCCTCCTTCGTACGGTCGCGCCAGAAGACGGGCTCGACGGGCGGCGCCGCGGCCGCGGCGAAGCGCCGCACCTCGCCGTAGACATACGTTTCCCACAGGGCTTCGGCGTGCGGCGACGCCTCGAGCTCCGCGGCGGAGCGGATCCCGAGCAGGTGGCTGCACAGCCCCGTGTCGAGGAAGTAGAGCTTCGGCGCCTTGACCGGCGGTTTCCCGTGCGGAGGCTGCCACGGTCGGAGAAGTTCGACGATGCCGGCCTCGGCGAGCGTGTCGAGCCAGATCGCGGCGGTCGAGCCGACGATGCCCACCTCGCGGGCGAGTTCCGCCTTGTTGAGGAGCCGCCCCGTGCGCCGGGCGGCCGCGCGCAGGAACCGCTCGAACTGGAGCACGTCGTCCACCCGGAGCTGGGCGGGCAGTTCGCGGGCCAGGTGCTCCGCCACGACGTGCCGCACGTATTCGGC
>RFUD01000212.1 GCA_009923125.1 Planctomycetia bacterium | reverse complement strand
GCCGCGGTGAAGATTTCGGCGACGTGCGCGTGGCAGGTGAGCACGAGCATCTGCCGCTCGCGCGGTTCGTCACCGACGAATTCCACGAGCACGCGGGCGGCGGCCAGGGCACGGGAGTCGTCGAAGTTGACCAGCGCGTCGTCGATCACCACCGGCAGGTGCACACCATGCCGCTCGAGATCGCGGACGAGCGCCAGCCGGAGGGCGAGAAACACCTGCTCGCGGGTGCCGCGGCTGAGCCGGTCGGGGCTCCAGGCCGCGCCTTCGCCGTCGTGCACCTCGAGCCGCGCCTCGTGAATCGACGTGGTGATCGTGGTGTAGTGCCCCTCGGTCAGCCGCGCGAGCCACCGCGACGCCTCCCGGAGCACGGCGGGCTGATGGTCGCGGGCGAAGGCCGACCGGGTCTCCTCGAGGAGGAACGCCGCCCTCTCGAGCAGGCGGCGCCGGTGGAGGTGCGATTCCAGATCCTGTTCGATCTCGGCGATCTCCAGCTGCACGCCCTCCGTGGAATGGTCGCGGGCCGCGGCTTCGACACGATCGTGGGCCACACGACGGCGTTCGGCGGCCCGGGTCGCCGCCTCCGTCGCCTCGACGACGTCGGCGTGCGCCTCGACCAGCCGCTGGTCGAACGACACCGCGGCGGCGACCGTGAACCATGCCGCGTAGTCGTCGGCATGCGGCACGCGGCGCCGGGCATCGAGCCAGGCGTTCTCGGCGGCCTGGCACAGTCGTCGAGCCTCGTCGATCTGTGGCCGGCGATCGACGAGCGCGAGGAACTCCGCCTCCTGCCCGACGCCCCAGCGGGCGATGATCTCCTGGACCCGGCGCTCGGCGAGCTGGACGCGGCGGAGGGCCGCGCGGTGCTGTTCGCGGGCCTTGATCAGTCGCCGCTGGAGCCTGCCCCGCAGCACGTGGGCCGACGCATCGCGGTCGAGCCGCTCGCGCAGCTGGTCGAGCTGCTCCAGCGAGGTGCCCTCGGGGAGCATGTCACACTCGACGAGGACCGCCTCGATCCGATGGGCCAGCGTCGCCAGTTCCTCGCGCCGCATCCGCGCCTCGTCGGACGCTCGACGACGCTCGTCGTCGAGGCTGATCAGCGCGTGGCGGTGTCGGGAGATCGCCCGCACGTCGCCCGTGGAGAGCGTGGTGGGCAGGCCGCGCTGTTCGAGCGACCGCCTCCAGCGGCTGCGGGCCGCCTTGCGGCGCTCCGACGCCTGGGCCAGCGCCTGTTCCGCCACGGTCACCCGGTCGGCCAGCACGTGCAGCGAGCCCTCGCGCGTGGCGAGTTCCTCGAGCCGCTCGAGTTCCGCCTGGGCGAGCGTCGCGCGGCGTTCGAGCGTCGCCGACAACTCCCCGGGCAGCCGTTCGGCCGCCGGCCGACCGGCGTCGAGCCGCTTGTCGAGGACCGCGCACTGGGCGAGCAGGTCGGACCGCTGCTTCGACACCATCTCGTGCTGCTGTCGTGCGGCATCGAACCGGCCGGAGGCGGACCGATCGAGTGACCACGTGGCGACCGATGCCAGGCCGGTGCCCGCGAGCCCGAGTGCGGCCAGCGCGTAGGCGAGGGATCCGGTCACGGAGGCCGGCAGCAGCAGGCCCGAAAGCAGCATTCCAGCGCCGAGGACGAACACGGCGCCCAAGCCGATCAGCCAGCCGACCGGCAGCAGTTGCGATGCGCGGCTCGCGGCCACCTCGCGGTCGATTCGGGCGAGCGCCTTGTCGAGCTCGGTGAGCTGCTCGCCGGCCGTGATCCGGTTGCGATACAGCGCCACGCGTCCGCTCGCCTCCTCGATCGCCGCCGCGATCGGCAGTCCCAGCCCGGAGCCGGCCGCGTCGATCGATCCCTTCGTGGCGTCGAGGCTGCCCCGCATCTCGTCGACGCGGGCCCGCGCGGCCCGGAACGCGGCCGTCGCGGCCTTGTACTCCCGCGCGCGGGCCTTGAGCGGGGCGAAGGAGTGCGTGAGGCCGACCGGCAGCGGCGATTCGGAGAGCGTCTCGAGCGACTGCCCGGCGACCCGGTCGGGCGCGATCAGCCGCACGAGGCCCGCCGTGCCCAACGCCTCGCCGAACCGGCGCGCCGCCTGCCGTGCCGCGGACTCGGCCCTCGACACGTCGGCGGTGAGTCGCTCGAGCCGCGGTCGCTCGTCGCAGATCGCGACGATCGTGCCCCGCTTCTTTCGCACCAGCGAGTCGGCCGGCAACGCGGCCAGCTCCCGGGCAAGGCGGCTGCGCACCCGCTTGCGCTTGCGGGCCAGCCGCGCGAGATGGTCGCGGTTCTTCGAGGCCAGTTCCCAGGCGTCGAAATCGGCGTGAATGGCCGGGGTCGCCTCGAGGTCTGCCAGCGCCGCGGCCGTCCGCACCCGGTCGGCGTGCAGGGGCGCGAGCGGGAGCAGGGCACGCACCCGGTCCTCCGCGGCGATGGCCGCCTCGGCCCGCGCCTCGCAGGCCGCGAGCTCGGCGTCGAGACGGGACAGTTCGAGCCCCAGGCCACCCGCCTCGAGGGCGGGCGCGTTCATGGCCGCGAGCCGGGCGAGCGCAGCGCTGCGCCGCTGCCGCAGCGCCTCGATCGGGGAGATCTCGGGATCGGTGGAGTCGAGCCGCTCGACCGCGGTCCGCAGATTCGCGAGCACCAGCGCCACCTTCGAGCGGTCGAGGCCGCTGGCCAGTTCGTACAGCCGGCTGCCGCAGCCGTCGGCGTCGAGCGTGCGGAGCTCGTGCAGTTCGTCGAGGCCGAAGGCCATCACGGCCGTGAACGTCCGCTCGTCCACCTCGCCCGTGAAGTCGCGGAGGAACAGCGGGGCCGCCGACGAGCCGTCGGCGTCGACGACCGTCAGGGAGTCGGCGAGCGGCAGTTCGTCCTCGACGGCGTAGCTCGCGGCCGTCAGCCGATCGAGGTGCGGCCCGTCGTGGCGGCGCTCGACCGTGATCCTCCGGCCGTCGATGCCGGCGCGGGCGACGAGTCGGCCGCCGCAGGGACGATGGGGGTCGAGCACGCCGCGGCGAAACAGGGTGCCGAAGCCGAAGAACACGCCCCGCACGAACTCGAGCAGGGACGTCTTGCCGGTCTCGTTCGTGCCGTGCAGCACCTCGACGCCGCCACCGAGGCCGTCGATGGTGACGTCGCCGAGGCCGCCGAAGCGGTCGATTTCGATGCGTTCGATGATCATGTGGACTCCAGCAGTTCGAGCGCCAGCCAGCCGGCCTCCCGCGGCACCGCGGAGGCCTCCTTGCCTTCGAGGTCGAGCACCAGTTCGGCGACGCCCGCGGCGAACGACGCCGCGCCGCCCGCCTTGGCGGCGGATGCGTTGCGGATCAGCGATTCCGGCGCCTCGCCGCGATCGGCCTCGATCTCGTGACACCAGGCCCGGAAACCCCGCGGCTGCGCGAGTTCACGCACGCGGGCCATGGTCTCGGCGGTGATCTCGGCGATGTGGACCCGGCGGCTGATGCTGCCGCCGCAGTCGATGGCACAGCGGACGATCTGGAGGGGGGCCCGGGCGTCCACCGACAGGCCCTCGAGCGCCGACCAGATCGTGGTCGCAAGTTCCTCGTCGTCGCCCGAGAGCGACGTGATCGACAGGGTCCGCCAGGCCACGTGGTGCGTGGGAAACTCCTTCCAGTCGCCCCGCCACTCGTGACGGGGATCGCTGAGGGAGTGCGCGGCGGTCGAGAAGGCGGCTGCGTGCGGGGGCGGTTGCGTGAGCGTGGCGGCGATGCACGCGCCGGCGGCCGGCTCGCGATCGCTCCGGGCCTGGAGCGGAGGCACGTGATGCACGCCGGGCGGCACGGGCTGCAGCCGGCGCGAGCCCCACACGAACATCGTGCCGTGTCCGACGCGGCCCGCGACCGGCAGCGGCGACGGCAACGCGTGAGACACCGCCGGCTCTCCGTGGAGCGAGGTCCACGCGTCGTCCCAGCCCACGACGATGCGTCGCTGCGCGGGCAGGAGCGAGGAATGCGCCGATGCGAACGACGGCGCGAGGTGCCCGGCCGCGTGGGCATGGCCGCGGGCCGAGCAGAGTTCGAGCGCGAGCCCGCGCAGGTCGAGACGCAGCGGCGAGACGGGGGTCACGAACGACAGGCCGGCCGGCTCGGCGAGGGCCCGGGCCACGTTCGCCACGTCGGCCGGTTCGTCGGCGATCCAGATCGTGCGGCAGCCGTCGGCGGCGAGCGCGTCGATCTGGCCGCGGAGGGCGGCGGCCTGCGCGGGACTGCAGCGCACGGGATCCAGGGTGTTCCCGAACAGCACCAGCGCCGCCGCCCGCGTCTGCCTGGCGGTGGCCACGGCGGCGCGAAAGGCGGCGTTGGGCGCCGCCGCCACGGCGGCCGCGACGTCGTCGGGCGCGTGCTTCGGCACCGGGATCGGGCGATCGAGGGCGGCGTCGAACGCGAAGACCAGGTCTGCCACGGCGGGTGCCTCTCCTTCTTCTGCCCGCATGGGGCAGCACGGGCACGGGCGGCAGGACGTCGTCGCGCGAGCCGACGATCACTCCGGGCCGATCCGTGGCCAGGGAATGCGGGAAAGATGGGGGCAATGTAACGCCGCGCCCCGGATCGTTCCAACGCCAAAAAACGCGGGGTGCCGTCCGTGCGTCAGGTGGTGAGCACCGGTTCGGAGGCCACGAAGTCGCTGGCGAGCGCATCGGCCCAGGACGGTATGGTTGGGCCGCCGGCGGTGCCGATCGCCGCGATGACGCGGCTCCTGAGCAGCACGCCCTTCTCGACCGCCTCCGGAAACAGCCGCGCTTCGAGCCTGACCCGGTCGCCGTGGGTCTGCAGGTCGATCGATCGGGCATCCGTCGGGTGAACGAGGAACAAGAGCAGACTGTCGCCCGGCCCGGGCACGAGAAATCCGTGCGG
>RFUD01000211.1 GCA_009923125.1 Planctomycetia bacterium | reverse complement strand
GAGATCGGACTCCTGAGCACTCGACTGATCGTCTACAACGGCGCAGCGCTGCGCATCCCGGTCACTCTCGCTCTCATTGAGCGGACGATGGGGATCAAGGCGATTCAGATCGACGATCCGAGCGTCACGGTAGATATTGAAGTGATTACTGGCGCCGACCTCTCATCAATCGGCGAATAAGAACGAGGCGGCGAGTAGCAAGGAGACGGCGAGTCGCGGCGCGACCGCGATCAGGCACAGGACGGTGAGCCTGACGGCCAGGGGGCTGACGCGGCGGACGAGGACGGAAGCGACCACGTCTCTCGTATCGGCCAGCCCGCCGGCCCATCATGCCCCGGCGGGCCGGGCCGCGGACCAGATTCACCCGCCGATCGCGGCGATGGCTTCCCTGGCGAGCCTGGCAAGCCGCGGGTCGGATGCGGCTGCGGCCCGCTCGAGGGCGGGCTTCGCCGCCGCGGCCGCAGGCCCGATTTTGCCCAGCGCCCACGCCGCCCGCTCCGACACGGCCGGATCGTGGCTCCCGTTGAGGCCGGCCTCGAGGCTGGCCGCCAGCGTCGCCGTCGCGGCCGCCGCAGCCTCCCCAGATCGCCCGAGCAGAGTCGTCGCCCAGTAGGCCACGAGGGCGTGGTCGTCGCCCGCGAGCCGGACCAGGTCGCCGATGGCGGCCGGCGGCGGCGGGCCGAGTTCCTCGAGTGCGGCGACGGCCCATTCCCGCACCTGCTCGTCGTCGCGACAGGCCTGTACGAGCGGCACGGCGGCTGACACGGCGTCAACGCCCGCGCGGCACAGCGACTCCGCGGCCTCGGCGCGGGCCGCCGCATCCGCGCTCGAGAGCGAGGCGACGAGTGCTTGGATGTCGGGCATGCGATTCCCTCCGCGTGTGGCGGCAAGTATCGTGGGGCCGATGCACTCATGGCAACGGCGCGGCGGCCACCGCACTCCAGCATGAACCTTTCCGCGGCGGCATTCATCGCGGGAGAGGTCGCGTTTCTCGCGGCCGTGCAGGTGTTCGGCGGGCCGGCGTGGACGGTCGTGGCGATGGCCGCCCTGATCACGCTGTCGTTTGCCGGGCCCGGCCTCGCGTCGCTGGCGCTCGCCGCGCCGAGCCTCGGCTGGCTCGCGGCCTCCCTGGCGACGGGTAATCGTGAACTCTTCTTTCCCTATGCGATGACCCTCGCGGCCGTCGGGGTGTGCCGCGGTGGTGATCGTGGCACGATCTGGTCGCTGATGGCCGGGGCGGGAGTGGCGGCGGCGTTTTTCGCCGTCCGCATCGGGCAGCAGGCGACGGCGCAGGTGCTGGCGGTGGAGATCGCGGTCGCGGTGGCGATCCTCGCCGGTGCGGTGCTCGGCCGCACGCGGGCTCCGCGGCAGCCGGCCGTCGGCGGCATTTCGGGCGTCGCCCTGGCCGACGCGGTGATCGTCGTGGCCGCGTCGCTCGCCGCGTATGCCGGCCTCGCGCTATGACGGGTTTGAGCGGCGGAGAACGGGCCGATACGCTGCTGCGACGGCGACGCCGCTCCGCCCTCAGCCCATTTTTTCTGCAGGAGATTCCCCATGAAGAACTTCCGCTCCGGAAATCTCACGCTCTGGCGGTGCATGGCCGTGTTGGCCGCGCTCGCGGCAGGCCGTGCGGCGGCGCAGCCCAACGACGTGCACGCCCAACTGCCGCTCGCCGCGACCGGAACGCCGTTCGCGTTCGAGGTGATCGAGAGCCATGACGCCGAGTATCTCGGCGACACGCCCGCCCACGAGGGACGTGATGGGGGCCTGACCGTGCGGCCGCACGTCGCCATCGGCGACGCGGTCTACCGGAACGAACAGCACGGGCCACAGATCGTCGGCAAGATCACCCGCGTGGCGTGGAACCGTGTCAGCGGCAGCCTGGAGGTGGAGTTCGAACCGGCGCCGCTCCAGCGGATCGCCGTCGGCGACGTCGTGTGGATCGATCTCAACCCCGCGCCGGCGAAGGGCTCCGAGGCCGCTCCTGCCCCCGCCGGCCGCTGAGCAGTTTTCTCCACGAAACGCCCATGTTCGAGCATCGCACCGACCCGCTCCTGCCGCGACACACGTTCCTCGCCCGCGTCGCGTTTTACGCCGGCATGGCTTTGCTGCTGGTAGGCAGCGCGCTCGGGCTCGGCGTCGTCGGGTATCACTATCTCGGAGGCCTCCCCTGGATCGACGCACTGGTCAACGCCTCGATGATCCTCGGGGGGATGGGGCCGGTCGATCCGATTTCGAGCCACGTGGGCAAGCTGTTCGCGTCGTTTTACGCCCTGTTCTCAGGCTTGCTGTTCATCGGGGTGGCATCACTGCTCCTCGCCCCGTTCGTCCACCGGATCATGCACAAGCTGCACCTCGACGACGAGTGAATCACTGCCGCCCCCGGTGGGATAGACTGGCGTTCATGGAGAGCGAGCCGACGATCGACGAGCGGGGGCAGGCCTGCGGGAACTGCCGGTTTTGGAAGCGGGCCGCGGGTGGCGATCAGCGCGCCGGCTGGGGGCAGTGTCGCCGGATGCCACCGACGTTGCCGGACGTGGACGACGACAAACTCGTGCATGTCGGCGTCTGGCCGCACACCGACCGCGCCGACTGGTGCGGCGAGTGGCAGGGGGCGTAGTCGGGTCGTAGCCGGGGCGTCACCGGCCGGCCTGTTCGGCATCGGCTGGCCGGGGGCCGCCATGATCCGGTATCCTTCCGACGGTTTTGGAAGACCGATTTCTCCACATGCTCCCCGGGGTTGCGACATGCCACAGTCCGACACGCTCTCTGAATTCGACGGCTGCGATCTGCTGGCCAGGCTGTTTCGGGCCCGCGGCTATGCGATCAAGCGGAACCAGCTGTTCCGCGAGTACGGCGTCGAATTTCACATCGACGGCTGGGATCCGCAGGCCCGGGTCGGCTTCGAGTTTCTGACCAGCGAGGACGAGGATCACGACGACCTGTCGCTGGAGGAATACAAGGCGCTCTGCGACGCCCAGCGGCGGGGTGAACTCGCCCTGTTCATCATCGACGAGGTGGAACCCGTCTCGGCCCGGGATCTCACGGCGGAGGCGCACGAGTTTCTCGACGAGGTCGCGGCGGCCGTGAAGGCCCGGGTCGCGCGGGCCGCGAAGTCGCGGGCCGGCGGTGTCGAGAAGGCCGGCGTGAAGGCGGCGAAAAAAGCGGCGAAGACACCGGTGAAGAAGCCGGCCAAGACGCGGGTCGGCAAGCCGCCGGCGAAGCCGGCTGCCGCGAAGAAGCCTGCGGTCGGGAAGAAGCCGGTCAAGAAGCTGGTGAAGAAGCTGGTGAAGAAGGCGGTCGCCAGGAAGGCGCAGCCGCGGCGTGCGGGTCGCTGACGCCGCCGGGTCGTTCAGCGAGGATTCCATGGACGGCACGCCACGGCCCGCGCTCGAGACGGCGCACCTGTGGGTCGATCTGGTCAGCAAGGTGCTGGGCGGCCTGGCGCTGGTCGTCGCCGCCTGGTGGACCTACGCCAACTTCACCGTCGAACGCACGCACGACCCGACGATGCTCGTGCGCATGACGCCGACGGTGAGTCGGCTCGCGGACGAACGCGTGCTCCTGAACGTGGACGTGTTCATGGAGAACATCGGCAAGGTCGCGATCCGGCCGCGTTTCGGCGGGGATGCCGCCGACCGGGACGTGGGACTCGAGATCTCGATCGTCGAGATCGAGCCACTCCGCAGGGAGCACGCCCCGCAGGCCGCGGCATCCGGCACGGCCGCCGTCAGCGTTCCCGACGCCGACCCCGACGTGCCGTGGTTCGACTGGACGAGCGGCGACGGGGCGCCCAAGCCGATCCTGCTCAAGCGCAACCTGCTCGCCGCCAACGAGGACTACCGGTACGGCCGCTATCAGCTCAACCCGGGCGTGCGCTACCGCGAGCCGTTCGCCTGCGTCGTCGAACACAACAAGCTGTACGCGATCCGGGCACGCTTCTGGACCGACGAGGGCTCGGTGGCCGACCTCGTGTACGTGGACACGTTTCACGCGCCGTAGCGCGGGCCGGGCGACTACGCGTGCATCGCGGCCAGCACGTCGGCCACGGGCACCGTGGCGAACGTCGTGGCGTAGTCGCTCATCGAGTACGGGATCACGAGCAGGCCCTCGTGGATCACCGCCCCGCACGAGTAGACCACGTTGGGGACGTAGCCGGCCCGCTCGTTCTCGTCGGGGCACAGCAGCGGCTCCCGCAGCCGGCCGAGCACCCGCGCGGGATCGTCGAGATCGAGGAGCGCCGCGCCGATCGAATACTTGCGCATCGGCCCCACGCCGTGCGTGAGCACCAGCCAGCCCTGCGGCGTCTCCAGCGGCGAGCCGCAGTTGCCCACCTGCACGAACTCCCAGGGGCGGGTGGGGCGGAGCACGAGCCGCTTCGCATACCAGAAGTGGAGCGTGTCCGACTCCATGACGTGCATGTTCTCGCCGTCCTGCCGCGAGAGCATGACGTAGGCCCCGTTGATCCGCCGCGGGAACAGGGCCAGGCCCTTGTTGGCGATCTCGGGACCGTTGAGCGTGCTCATCTTGAAGCGCAGGAAGTCGTCGGTGGCGAGAAACTGCGGCAGCATCACGCTCCCGTCGAACGCCGTGCAGGTCGCGAAGTAGTGCACGGAGCCATCCGGCTCCTCGAACCGCACGAAGCGGGCGTCCTCGATGCCGTTGGTCTCGGCCGGCGAGTAGGGGAAGATCACGCGCTCGGAGAGGTCGGAGCCGGGCTCGCACTCGATCTCGTAGTTGGCCCGGGCGAGGGCCAGGACCGCGGCCGCGAACGGCTCCCAGCCCTTGCGTCGCGACCGCTCGTGCCGCGAGGTGCGCACGAGCGCCGCCTCGAGCGCGGCGAGCGTGAACTGCTCGTCGAGGTCGGCGAAGATGCGGTCCACGAGGCCGTCCACGACGCCGAGTTCGGCGAGCTTCTG
>RFUD01000022.1 GCA_009923125.1 Planctomycetia bacterium | reverse complement strand
CTACTCCTCGACGAGCCGTCGCTGGGCCTCGCGCCCCTGATCGTCGCCCGGATCTTCGACGTGATCGCGGGGCTCACGGCCCGCGGCATCGCCGTCGTGCTCGTCGAGCAGAACGCCCGGGCCGCGCTCAGGCTCGCCACACGCGGCTACGTGCTGGAGACCGGCCGCGTCACGCTCACCGGCAGCGGTCCCGACCTCGCCGCCGACCCACGCGTCCGCGACGCCTATCTGGGCGAGTAGCGGAGGGCTGGAGGCCCTCCGCGAACGTCCGGCGATGGGATGCGGGGAGCCCGAAGCCGGCGCGTCTCGACCGGGCCATTCCACGATCTGGTATTCTGCCGGACTTCACGAGCGCAGCAGGTTCAGGCATGGCAGGGCACGGAGCGTCCGAGACGGCCACGGTGGGAGCCACGGACCCGCGGATCGCGGAAGTGCTCGCGAAGTGGTGGGGCTTCGACCGGCTGCGGCCGCTGCAGGCCGACGCGATCCAGGCGGCGCTCGACGGCCGCGACTCGCTCGTGGTCATGCCGACGGGCGGAGGGAAAAGCCTCTGCTACCAGCTGCCGCCGTTGGTGAACGAGTCGACCGACGTCGTGATTTCGCCGCTCGTCGCCCTGATGAAGGACCAGGTCGATGCCCTCGAGGCGATCGGCTATCCCGCCGCGGCCCTCCACTCGGGGATGTCGCAGGAGGAACGGATCGCGATTCGCGACCGGCTTGCGGCCGGCGAACTGCGGCTCCTGTTCACGGCGCCGGAGCGGCTCGTGAACACGGGACTGCTCGATCTCCTCGCCCGGGTTGGCGTGCGGCGGTTCTCGATCGACGAGGCCCACTGCAT
The DNA here is from genome assembly GCA_009923125.1 of Planctomycetia bacterium. Taxonomy (GTDB): domain Bacteria; phylum Planctomycetota; class Planctomycetia; order Pirellulales; family UBA1268; genus RGVT01. The sequence continues at coordinate 12,265 of RFUD01000022.1, read as the reverse complement.
CAGTCAGTGGGGCCATGACTTTCGGCCGGAGTACCGGCAGCTCTCGCTGTTGCGGGAGCGGTTTCCGCAGGCCAGCGTGCACGCGTTCACCGCCACCGCCACGCCGCGGGTGCGCGACGACATCGCGGCCCAGTTGAACCTGCGCGATCCCGAGGTGCTCGTCGGCACGTTCGACCGGCCCAATCTCTGCTACCGGGTGGTGCCACGAACCGACCGCACGGGGCAGACGCTCGAGGTGCTCGGCCGGCATCGCGGCGAGGCCTCGATCGTGTACTGCATCTCGCGCAAGGAGACGGAGTCGCTCGCGGCCCGGCTGGCGGCGGAGGGGATTCTCGCGCGGCCGTACCACGCCGGGCTCGATGCGAAGCAGCGGCACAAGACGCAGGACGCGTTCGCCCGTGAGACGATCGACGTGGTCGTGGCCACCGTCGCCTTCGGCATGGGCATCGACCGATCCGACGTGCGGCTCGTGCTCCACACGTCGCTGCCCAAGAGCCTCGAGGCCTACCAGCAGGAGACGGGCCGGGCGGGCCGGGACGGCCTGGCCGCCGAGTGCGTGCTGCTCTATTCGTCGGCCGACGTCTTCAGCTGGGAGTCACTCGTCCGGAAAAGCGCCGAGGAGTCGGACCTCGAGCCCGATGAGGTCGTGCGGCTCGTCGCCGGCCAGACCGAGCACCTGCACGCGATGCGCCGCTATGCGCAGGCGGCCCGCTGCCGCCACGCGGCGCTCTCCGAATACTTCGGCCAGCCCTACGGCACCGAGCCCTGCAATGCGTGCGACGTCTGCCTCGGCGAGACGGAGAGCCTGGCCGACTCGACCGTCGTCGCCCAGAAGATCATCTCCTGCGTGGCACGGGTCGGAGAACGGTTCGGCGTGCGGCACGTGGCCGAGGTGCTCCGCGGCGCGAAAACCGACGGGATTCAGCGGCACGGTCACGACAGGCTTTCCACCTTCGGCCTGTTGGCCGCGTTCGACCAGCGGGCCGTGGAGAACCTCGCGCACCAGCTCCTCGATCAGGGGCTGCTCGGCCGCACCGGTGGCGACCGGCCCGTCGTCACGCTCAACGAACGCTCGTGGGAAGTGCTCAAGGGCGGCCGGCCCGTGGTGCTGCTCGAACCGAGGACCGGCCGCACGAAGGCGACGAAGGCCGACGTGGACGACTGGCAGGGCGTCGATCGCGACCTGTTCGAGCGGCTGCGGGCCTGGCGCCGTCGCGTGGCCGACGCGCGCGGCAAGCCGGCCTGGACGATCTTCGACGACAAGGCCCTCCGCGGCATCGCCCGCGAGAAGCCGGCCTCGCCGGCGGCGCTGCTGCGCGTGAAGGGCATCGGCGAGAAACGGCTCGCGGACTTCGGCGCCGCGATCCTCGACATGGTGGCGGGGAAGGAGCCGGACGAGCCTACGGAGTGAGCACGCGGCGGACGAGCGCGGCGTCGATTCCCTCGACGAGATCGACGTGCCCGATGCGGCTCGGGAGCACGAACCGCAGCCGGCCGCCGACGGTCTTCTTGTCGCGTCCCATGATCGCGAGCAGGTCGTCGGCCGGGGGCGGCGTCCAGCCCAGATCGGCCGCGGTCACGGGCAGGCCGAGCCCCCGCAGCAGCGCGTCCTGCCGGGTGATGAAGGCGGGCTCGACCCGGCCGAGCGATGCCGCGAGCCGCGCCGCGGCGGCCATGCCGATCGCCACCGCCTCGCCGTGGAGCAGCGTGCCGTAGCCGGCGGCGGTCTCGAAGGCGTGGGCGAAGGTGTGGCCGTAGTTGAGCATCGCCCGCAGGCCGGTCGTCTCGTGCTCGTCGCGCTCCACGACATGGGCCTTGAGGGCGGCCGACCGCTCCACGACGTGGAGCAGGGCGGCGGGCTCCCGGCCGCGGATGGCGGCGGCGTGCTCCTCGAGCCAGGCGAAAAACCCGGCGTCGAGGATCACGCCGTACTTCAGCACCTCCGCGAGGCCGCTGACGAACTCGCGCTCGGGGAGGGTGGTGAGCGTGGTGATGTCGGCGAACACGCCCCGCGGTTGCCAGAACGCCCCCACCAGATTCTTGCCGGCGTCGAGGTTGATGCCGGTCTTGCCGCCGATGGCGCTGTCCACCTGGGCGACGAGCGTCGTCGGCACCTGCCAGATGGGAAGTCCCCTGGCGAACGTGGCGGCGACGAAGCCGGCGAGGTCACCGATCACGCCGCCGCCGACGGCCACGACGTGGGTGTGACGATCGACGGCCAGCCGGGCGAACTCCTGCCACAACCGCGTCGCCGCGGCCGCCGACTTCGAGGCCTCGCCCGAGGGGACGACGAGCCGCGTCACGTCGCTGCCTGCGGCCGTGAGCGAGGCTGCGACGGTGGCTGCATGCGTGCCCTCGACGGCCGCATCGGCGACGACGACCGAGCGGGCGGCGCCCGCACCGACGACGGTCGGTCCGAGCGTCGCGTTCACCCCCGCGCCCACGACGATCCCGTACGAGCGGTCGGCCGCCGGGCCGTCGAGTCGGAGACGGATCGTGCGGCACGACACGGTCAGGCGACGCTCACGCGCTCGAGGTCGGCCGGCGTGACGGTGATCACGCGGGCGAAGCCGGTGTGCTGGCGCACGTAGTCGAGTTCCGCCGCTTCGGAGGGGCTGGCGTGCAGCAACGCCTCGACACGGGCCTTGTCGGACCGGGACCAGTCGTCGTAGTCGTCGGGCCACACGGTGTGGTGCTCCACGACCAGCGCTTCACGGTAGGGATCGATGGTGTTCGGCATCCGCGGCACTCCGCACGGGCGTTTTGGGAACTCGTCGCACCGAGTATACATGGCAGGGAGCGGCGATCACCGTGCCCCCCGCCGCCCTGCTGGACCGGCAAAAACCATGCATGACCGTCATCCATCCACCGCTCCGCCCGCCTCGCCGAGGCGGGGCAGGTCGCTCGTGGCCGGCCTGCTGCTCCTCGGGCTCGCGGCCGCGGTCACGGGCGTGGCCTACCAGCGGATGCAGACGAAGCGGTGCCTCGAGTTCTACTCGCCTGAGGTCGCCCGCCTGGTGACCTCCGCGCCGCGGGTCGAGCTGATCCGGGTGCGGCCGGGCGCCGAGTCCAGGCGGCTGGTGGCCGATGCCGCCCAGGACATCTCGGACGCGAAGGGGCTCGTCCATCTTCGGCGCGGCCTCGTCGAGGATGCGAATTTCGACTGGCAGCGGTCGGGCGATGGCCAGCCGTTGTCGGCCGCCGCGTGGGATCTGGCGTTCGTGTTCTCCGATCCGGCCTTCCCGGATGCCCGGGCCAGCCTGATCGTGGATTTCGACGGCGCGGGCGGCAGCCTCGCGGTGGTGGGGCGGCCGGGCCGTGTCGCCCTCGGGCGGATCGCCCCCGGGCTGAAAAAGTGGGTCGACAGCCTATGATCCGGCGCGTCGGCGGCCGAAAATCGGCCTTTTGATCAGCGGGTTTCCCGCCTATCCTCCCCGGCCCTCCGGGATGCACCCGGGGTCCGAGCGAGGCTGTGCATGCGATCGATCGCCGTGGCGAACCGCAAGGGCGGCGTCGGCAAGACGACGACGTCGGTGAATCTGGCCGTCGCGCTGGCGCGGGCGGGCAGGCGGGTGTGCCTCGTCGATCTCGATCCGCAGGCGCACGCGACGTTGCACGTGGGTGTGACACCCGGTGCCGGCCCGTTTTCCGCCTACGACGTGTTCGTCGGGGACGAGCCGCTCGCCGCCGCGAGCGTCTCAGCGGGTGAGAATCTGGTCGTCGTGCCATCGCACATCGACCTGGCCGCGGTCGAGGTCGCGCTCGCCACACGGGCCGGGCGGGAGTCGATCCTCAAGCAGCGGATCGAGGCCGATCCGCGGTGCGTCGGCGGCGTCGAGGACGGGTTCGACTATCTCGTGATCGACTGCCCGCCGTCCCTGGGCCTGCTGTCGCTCAACGCGATGGCGGCGGTGGACGAGGTGCTCCTCCCCCTGCAGCCGCACTTCCTCGCGCTGCACGGCCTGAGCAAGCTGCTGGAGACGATCGAACTGGTGGCCGACCATGTCAATCCCCGGCTGCGGCTGTTGGGAGTGGTGTTGTGCATGTTCGAGGCTGGAACGCGGCTGGCCACCGAGGTGGGCCGCGACGTGGAGGCGTTTTTCGCCACGCAGGAGGGCCGGCACGCGGCGTGGGCGGACGCCCGTGTGTTCGCCACGCGGATCCGGCGGAACATCCGGCTGGCCGAGGCACCGAGTTTCGGCCAGTCGATCTTCGAATACGCCCCTGAATCCCACGGGGCGGACGACTACGCCGCCCTCGCACTCGAGGTCGATCAGGCGGCAGCCTGCGACCGCGAGTTCGTGCGGCGCGTGGCGTGAGTCCCGGCGGCGATCATCGGCGCGGCGGTGGTCGTGGCGTCCGGCGTGTCGGCGAGGTGCAGTTCCGGCATCCACCAGTAGATCGACGCGCAGGGGTCGAAGCCGGCGAGAATGCCGGTGGCATCGAAGTCCTCTGGGGAGACGAACAACAGCCCGCCATCCAGCGGCGGACGGGAACCGCTCGCCGAGGCGATCGGATCGCAGAACGGACGCGGCGGATCGAGGCGGTTCGGTTCCAGCATAGGACGTGGAGTGTCTTTCGGACGCCGCACGGAATGGAGGTCAATTTCCAACCGGAAAACGGCTCGAAATGAGATTGTCGTTTGGGCAATATGCGAAATCAAGGAAATCTGAGAGGCCTGGGGTGGATGGGAGTTGTTTCGTTGGATTTCCCGCTATTTCGTATCTTGTAAGGGTTCCATGCGGTTGGAGGCGATTCATGTCACCGTTCCTGGGCGTGGTCGGCACCCACCCGGACATGCGCGAGGGTTTCATGGCCAGTCGGTCGATCTTCTACATCTGCTGCTCGGCGCTGGCTGCGCTCGCCCTGGCGGCGTACCCCCTGCCCGGGGCCGAACCGGATGGCTTCCGGCCGCTGGCCCCCGGGGTGCTCACCGTCATTCCGCCCGACCTCGCGACCGACCACACGATCCAGCGCGGCGACATCCTCGAGATCACCCGCGGACTCGCCGACCGGGCCTGGAAGCCGCGACGCGATGCCGCCGTCGGCACGCTCGTCGAGCGGGGGCGAAACCGCATCTACCCGCGCGACGTGTGGTGCCTCGAGTTCGCCTACAAGCCGCCGCGTCACATCGACATCGATGTTCCCGGGGCGGATTTCCAGATGCGCCGCAAGCGGGTGCTGTACCTCTTGTATCGCGTGCGAAACACGGCGGGTCGCCGAACGACGAGCCCGGAGGATGACCCGACCCGGCTCCAGCGCGAGGGGTTCGAAAAGCCGGTCAGGTTCCTGCCGCACTTCGTGCTCGAGAGCATCGAGGGCTTGGCCCACGCCGAGGGCTCGATTCACTATCGCGGCTACCTCGATCGCGTGATCCCCGAGGCGATCGGCCCGATCCAACGTCGCGAGGGCGTGGCGGGGCGGTTGTACGACAGCACGAGCATGGTCGAAACCGAACTCGCACCTGGGGAGGAACGCTGGGGAGTCGCGATATGGACCGACCTTGATCCACGGATCGATTTTTTCTCGATCTTCGTCCGCGGCCTCACCAACGCGATCCGCTGGCGGAGCGACCCCGACGCCCGCATCACCGCGGATGACCCGCCCGGCGCGGGCACCGAGCATGCGCTGGAAAGCCTGCGGCTCGACTTCTGGCGGCATGGCGACGAGGTCGCGTTCGACGAGGATGAGGTGAGCATCGGCCACGCCGGCCTCGTCGAGCGGATGGCCGTCGGCGTCAGGGTGCTGGAAGCGGTCGGGAGACCGGAACTCACGCAGGCATCGGCACGCGACGGGCTCGAGCGTCTCGGCATGGGGTGGCAGGATCTGCTCGTACCCGAGGTCCCGTTCGAGGTGGCCGACCGGGACGTTCCCCACAGCCTCGCGCCGCTGGGAAAGGTGATGGAGCGGCTCGCGGGGCTCGCGGAGCCCGCCGCGCGCGGGCAGGTCGTGCGCGAACTCCTCGGCGACCACGGGATCGAATGGATCGAGGACCTGTCGCGGGCGCTCGCCGGACCGGCGGAGGGCGAGCGGGCGAATGTCCGGGCGGCGGCGCTCGAGCGGGTCGGCATCGCGGCGGAGTTGCCGACGGCGGCGCCGCTGGAAGCGCTGGCCCGGGCGATCGCCGCGATCGACGCCATCGACAGCCCGGCCGAGCGACGTGCCGAGGCGGTGGCCCTGTTCGGCGGCGAGGCCGAACGGCTCGAGGAACTGGCCCGCGAACTGGGGCTCGCCCGCGCGCTCGTGGTGCTCGACGACCTGGGGATCGATCGCCGGCGGCTCGCGGCCGGCGGGGCGCGGGCCGCGTTCGACGCGCTCGCGACGGCCGTCGATTCGGAGCCCGATGCGGCCATGCGGGGCCGGCTGCTCCTGGGGGTCATCGGGGCCGAGGGACCGCTCGTCTACGCCAGGGCCAAGGCCGTGAACGAGGGCATTGACCATGCCTGGGTTTTCCGGTACGAAATTGAGGAGATCGCCGGCGAATTCCCGGCTTCTGGAGGTGGTTGATGGCACATAAAAAAGGTCAGGGCTCCAGCCGCAACGGACGCGACTCCAACGCGCAGAGGCGTGGGGTGAAGAAGTTCGGCGGTGCAGAGGTGCGTGCCGGCAACATCCTCGTGCGGCAGGTCGGCACGAAGTTCCGCCCGGGCAAGAACGTCGGCATGGGTTCCGACTACACGCTGTTCGCGCTCGTGGACGGTGTCGTCGGTTTCGACCAGGAAGGTCGTCGCGTCAACGTGTCCGCCTCGTAGTCGCAGCGTCCGCCCGAGATCGGACGTGCTCGAGTGTTTGTCGACCGCGTGCAAATCGAGGTGGCGGCCGGCGACGGAGGACGTGGCTGCTCCAGTTTTCGCCGTGAGAAGTACATCCCGCTCGGCGGCCCCGATGGAGGCGACGGCGGCGACGGCGGAAGCGTGATCCTCGAGGCGCGGGCCGGCGTCGATTCGCTCGCCGCGCTGGCCCACAGGATGCAGTGGCGGGCTGCGGGCGGGATCTCGTGCTGCTCGTGCCCCCGGGCACGATCGTGATGGATGAAGCGACGGGGCTCGTGCTCAAGGACCTCGCCACCGCGGGCGATGCGATCGTCGCGGCCCAGGGAGGCGCCGGCGGCAAGGGCAACCTGCACTTCAAGACCTCGACCAACCGCGCGCCGCGGGAGTTCGGCCCCGGCGAGAAGGGACAGGTCCGCCGGCTGCTCCTCGAGCTCAAGGTGATCGCCGACGTCGGGCTCGTCGGCCTGCCCAACGCGGGCAAGAGCACGCTCCTGTCGCGGCTCTCGCGGGCCCGGCCCCAGATCGCCGACTACGCGTTCACGACGAAGACGCCGATGCTCGGCATCGTGGCCATCGACCGGGATCGAAGTTTCGTGCTGGCCGATCTGCCGGGGCTGATCGAGGGCGCCCATGCCGGGGTGGGGCTCGGCCATGAGTTTCTCCGCCACGTCGAGCGGGCCGGGATCATCGTGCACGTGGTGGAGCCGCAGCCGATCGACGGCGGCGATCCGGTCGCCAACTACCGGGCCATCCGCGCGGAGCTCACGCTGTACGCCGAGCAGCTCGGCCGTCGGCCCGAGATCGTGATCGTGAGCAAGGCCGAGCTTCCCGGCGCGGAAGAGGTGCGGGCGCGGTTGGCCGCCGAGACCGGACGGGACGTGCTCGCCGTGAGCGCGGTCACCGGCGTGGGCCTCGATCGCCTGATTGCCGCCTTGGCCACCGAGATGGACCGGCAGAAGCGCGAGCAGGAGGAGGCCCGGCTGGCCGCCGCGCGGAGGACGCCTTCATGACCGCGGCCGGGTCCGCCATCGGTCCGGGCGACACCGTGGTGCTCGCCGACGTGGGCAACTCGCGCATCAAGCTCGCCGTCGTGACGGCGTCGGCCGCGATCGCCGCGCCCTTCCGACTGCCGGCGATCGACCGCCGCAACGACCTCGACAGCCACGGCTTCCGGCCGGCGCACCTCGAGCAGTGGCTGCAGGGGGCGGCGCCCGGGCCGGCCGTGGTGCTCGTGGCGAGCGTCCACGACGCGGCCGCCGCCCGCCTCGAGGCGTCGCTCGCGGCCGTGTCGGCCACGAGCCATCGGCCGCTGCGCCAGCGGCGGGTCGGTCACGCCGACCTGCCGCTCGAGATCGCACTGCCTGCCCCCGACCGCGTGGGCATCGACCGGCTGTGCGGCGCCGCCGCGGCCGGGCTCGTGAAGTCCGCCGGCCGGCCGGCGATCGTCGTCGACTGCGGCACGGCCGCCACGGTGGACATGCTCGCCGCCGACGGCACGTTCCTGGGCGGCGCGATCCTGCCCGGACCCGCACTCATGGCGAGATCGCTCGCCGACGGCACGAGCAAGCTGCCCGAAGTGGCCGCGCTGGGCACGTCCGCTCCGCCGGCGATGCCGGGCCGCTCCACGCACGAAGCGATCGCCGCGGGCATCGGCTTCGGGATCCAAGGCGCGGTCGCGCGGCTCGTCGCGGAAGCCCGTGGATGGCTCGGCACCGATGCCGAGGTGATCCTCACCGGCGGCTGGCGCGGCGCCGTCCGCGCGGCGCTGCCGGGTGCGATCGAGATCCCCGACCTCGTCCTGCACGGCATCGCCCTCGCCGCCGCCCGCGCGTGCGGCCGGTAGCGCGTTGAGGATGCTTCGGCATGTCGTGACTCTCGTTGGTGTGCGCCGGCTGTGGGCCACCCGATCCCCTTCGCCGGACGTTCACTGCGCCCCTCCTGGGCTTCGTTCACTCGGAGCGACTGGCGCTGCGCCATCCATGGCTCCGCTGGTCGCAAACGCCGGCTCAAGGGACACGGGTGGCCCGCAGCCTCCTCAACTCGTAGGCGCCGAGAACTTTCGGCGGAGTCGGTCGGTGGAAGAAAAGGCCGAAGCCGTTCTTCAGGCCGCTATCGTCCACACGAACTTTGGCTAGAATTTGGCCCGATGCCCCCCTCCTCGAAAGCCGCCGTGTCAGAGAAGTCGGCCGATGCGGCGCGGACGCTCGCGCTCACCGCCGCGCGGGTCGCGGCGGAGACGCGCGGGACGGACGTCAGGATTCTCGACCTGCGGGAGTTGACGCAGGTGTTCGACTACTTCGTGGTCGCGACCGGCACGAGCCAGCGGCAGATCCATGCCATGGCCGACGAGATCGAGAAGGTGGTGAAGGCCGAGTTGCACGATCGACGCCGGGGGGCCGAGGGCTACGAGGAGGGCCGCTGGATCGTGATCGACTACGGCAACGTCGTCGTGCATCTGTTCGACGCCGAGTCGCGGGAGTATTGGGATCTCGAGCATCTGTGGAGCGGTGCGAAGCAGGTCGCGGCGCCCGGGGCGGGAGCGGCCCGCGATGGCTGAGCCGTTTCGGGCCGCCCTGCGTGGCATGTTCCAGTCGGCGCTCGAGCGGCTGTCCGCCGACGGTGTCGTGGCGATCGCGCCGGAGGAACTGCCGGCGCTCGTCGAGCAGGTCCGCGAGACGGCCGACCCGAAGCACGGCGACTACTCCGGCACGATGGCGATGGGGCTGGCGAAGCGGGCCGGCAGGAAGCCGCGCGACGTGGCGATCGAGATCATCAGGCGGCTCGAGGTGGGCGACGTGTTCGAGCCGCCGGGCGAGCCGGTCGGGCCCGGATTCATCAACCTGCGCGTGCGCGATGATGCGCTCGCGCGGGCTGTGGCCGGAGCCTGCGGTGACGAGCGGCTCGGCGTGGCGCCGGTCGCGACCCCCGAGACGATCGTCCTCGACTATTCGTCGCCCAACGTCGCCAAGCCGATGCACGTGGGCCACATCCGCTCCACGGTGATCGGCGACGCGCTCGCGCGCATCCTGAAATTCCGCGGCCACCACACGATCACCGACAACCACCTCGGCGACTGGGGCACGCAGTTCGGGATGATCCTCTGGGGCTGGAAGCACTGTCGCGACGACGTCGCGTTCGCCGCCGACCCCACGGGCGAGCTCGGCCGGCTGTATCGACTCGTCCGGAAGGTGGCCGACGCCAGACCGGACGAACTTGCGGCGGACGCCGAGGCGGCCGCGCTCGCCGCCCGGTTCCCCGAGGCGGGCCGCGAGGTGCTCGCCGAAACGGCGAAGCTCCACGAGGGGGATCCCGAGAACCGGGCCCTGTGGGAGCAGTTCATGCCTGTCTGCCGGCGCGAGATCGACCGCATCTATGGCCGGCTCGACGTGGCGTTCGACCACACGCTCGGCGAGAGCTTTTTTCAGCCGCTGCTCGCCGGCACGGTGCACGACCTCGAAGCCTGCGGTCTCGCGCGGGAGAGCCGGGGAGCGGTGGGGGTGTTTCTCGACGGTCCCGACAAGCCGCCGCTGCTCATCCGCAAGGCCGACGGCGCGTTCCTCTATGCGACGACCGATCTGGCGACCATCCGCTGGCGGATGGAGCACTGGAAGCCCGACCGGATCCTGTACGTGGTCGATCATCGGCAGAGCCAGCACTTCGAGCAGGTGTTCGAGACGGCGCGGCGCTGGGGCGTCGACGGCCCGGGCAGCACCGATCTCGTGCACGTGGCGTTTGGCACGGTGTTGGGCGACGACGGCAAGCCGTTTAAAACCCGCGCCGGCGACACGGTGGGCCTCGAGCCGCTGCTCGACGAGGGAGTGGCACGGGCGTTCGGGGTGGTGACGGCGGCCGATGCGGAACGCGGCACGGCCATGCCCGAGGCCGAACGGCGAGGGATCGCCGAGGCGGTCGGGATCGGCGCGATCAAGTACGCCGATCTCTCGCAGAACCGCACGACGGACTACGTGTTCAGTTTCGACAAGATGCTCGAGCTCAAGGGCAACACCGCGGCCTACATGCAGTATGCGGTGGCCCGCGTGGAGGGCATCTTCGCCAGGGGGGGTGTCGATCGCGGTACGGTGCGGCGGGAGGCCGCGGCGATCGCGTTCACCGACGGCCGCGAACGGGCGCTTGCCATGAAGCTGCTGCGTTTCGGTGAGGCGCTCGAAGACGTGGAGGCGGACTATCGGCCCAATGTGCTGACGGCGTACCTGTTCGACGTCGCGGGCGCCTACTCGACGTTTTACGACGCGCTCTCCGTGCTCAAGGCGGAAGGTGCGGAGCGCACCACCCGGCTCGTGCTCTGCGACCTCACCGGGCAGGTGCTCCGCAAGGGGCTCGAATTGCTCGGAATCCGCGTTCCTGAGCGGATGTAGCGGGGTCGCCGGCGCGGCCGTCGAGACGGCCTACTATGATGGGTTTGGGTGCGGCTGGGGGATTCCGGCCGCCCCGGGAGCGCCTCCATGAAGGTCGTCTGTGTCATCGCGTGGGTCGCCTGTTCGCTCGCGTGCCTCGCGGCCCGCGTCGAGGCGGCGGCGACGGCCGAGCCCTCCGCCGCGGGTCGCACGCCACCGCAGGCGGTCCAGGCGTTCCTGCGCACCCGCTGCCTCTCCTGCCACGAGGGAGGCGACGCCGACGGCGGGCTCGACATCGGCGGCCTGCGGTTCGATCCCGCCGACCCGGCCGGGGACGTCCGCTGGACCAGGATCATCGAGCGGGTGGAGGCGGGAGAGATGCCGCCCCCCGAGGAGCCGAAGCTCGCGGATGCGGCGAGGCGTTCGTTCGTGAAGGCGACTGGCACCTGGCTGCGGCAGGTGATCCGGGAGCGCGATGAGACGTTCGGCCGCGTGCAAGCCCGCCGTCTTTCACCGCGCGAACTCGAGCGGTCGTTGCACGCCCTCCTGGGCATCGACATCCCGCTCGCCGGCCTGATGCCGATCGAGGGGCGTCCCGGCGGGTTCACGACCGTGGCCCAGCGGCAGACGACGTCGCACCACCAGATCGAGCGGCACCTGGCCGTCGTCGATGCCGCGCTCGACGAGGCTTTTCGCAGGGCGCTCTCGCCCCCGGATGCCTACGCGAAGGACTTCGACGCCCAGGGCGTGTGTCGCACCGATCCCAAGGCCCGCACCCGGGAGCCCGAACTGCTCGACGGCCGCGCCGTCGTGTGGTCGAGCGGGGTCATCTACTACGGCCGCATCCCGGCGACCGCGGCGCCCGCCGACGGTTGGTACCGCTTCCGGCTCAAGGTGGCCGCCCTCAATCCACCCGAAACCGGCGGCGTGTGGACCACCGTGCACGTCGGGGCGTGCGTGTCGACCGCGCCCCTGCTCGACTACGTGACGGCCTTCGAGGCGATGCCGGCGGCCCGCGAGATCACGTTCGATGCGTGGCTGCCCCGGCGGCAGATGCTCGAGATCCGCCCGGGCGACGCCACGCTGAAGCTGGGACGGTTCGCCGACGGACAGGTCGGGGCGGGCGAGGGAGGGCCG